>CAJONT010000333.1 GCA_905235975.1 uncultured Prevotella sp. | reverse complement strand
TCGTCCGGCGGTATCTGTCGCGTATGTGCAAAGATAACGAAATAAATTGAGAAAAAATTCCGTCGGCAAGCAAAAAAAAAGATTGTATTACAAATTATTAACCTTTAGACGGA
Organism: uncultured Prevotella sp.; assembly: GCA_905235975.1. Classification (GTDB taxonomy): domain Bacteria; phylum Bacteroidota; class Bacteroidia; order Bacteroidales; family Bacteroidaceae; genus Prevotella. The sequence continues at coordinate 2,987 of CAJONT010000333.1, read as the reverse complement.
GTGATGAAACACCACGAAAAATAAAGTGTACAAAATGAAAAGTGGTGTGGTGCCGACAGACGAGGGGCGGAGGGAAAATCAAAGAAAATCTTCGTCGGCGAAGAGCGACAGCTGTGACGCGTCTTGCGACTGCGCTGCCTTCACTTCGGCAGCCGGAGCACCCCATGCGATGTCCATGCCGGCGAGGATGCGCTTCACCTCCTGCGACTTGCGGCAGAGGCGGTAGACACCGTGTGAGCAGCGTTCGAAGAGGGGGTGCTTGCCTTTGGCATGGGCGGGCACGAAAAGGGCCACCTGCCTGTGCACCTCGTCGCGGTCGACCGGCTCGAAGAAAGAGTTCACGGCATTGTACACATGGCGCGAGATCAGTTTGAGGCGCAGTCCGTCGGAGCCAGCCTCATAGAGTATTTTCACGATATGTGTGGTATAGTCGGTCATTGCGACGCGGGGGTTTTGTGGTTTGCGAGGTTTGCGGCGTAGAGCCGTTTGCGAGGTTTAAACACGAGAGCGGGCAGGTTAGGAAGTAACCGGCCCGCTCTGTGTATATATGTATCGAGAAGATAGGATTAAGCCAAGGTGATGAGGTCGTTCTCGTCCTTGATTTTACCCTCTTTGAGCAACCAACCCATACCGAGCAGTGTCTCAGCCTCGGTGATTTTTGCCTGCTTTGCTATCTCTTTTACACTGAGAGCCTTGCCAGCCGTAGCGAGTGCCTGATACACATCGCCAGCCTTGAAACCTACGTTCTCAGCATTGATTTCCACCACTTTCTTTGCAGCTGTCTTCTTGGGTGCTGCTTTCTTCTCTTCGGCCTCTGCCTTGGGTGCAGCAGCCTTCTTTGTTGTTTTCTTTTCTGCCATAAAACTTAAACTTAAAAATTGAGATTAGCTAACTGTCTCAGAATCACTATTAAAACTGATGCAAAGGTAGCGGTTTTATCTCATTCGTACTAAAGTTTTTGACGAAAAAAGAAAGGAAGCGGCGGAAAATTGCCGAAAATGTCAGTTTTCTTGATTTAAATCAACCTTAAGTTTCAGTTCTTCAAGCTGTTTCGGGTCTAAGACCGACGGAGCGTCGAGCATGACATCGCGTCCGCTGTTGTTCTTGGGGAAGGCGATGCAGTCGCGTATGCTGTCGAGTCCAGCCATGAGCGACACGAAGCGGTCGAAGCCGAAGGCGATGCCACCGTGAGGCGGTGCGCCGTACTTGAAGGCATTGATGAGGAAGCCGAACTGCTCCATGGCCCTTTCGGGTGTGAATCCGAGGATGTCGAACATCTTGGCCTGCAGTTTGCCGTCGTGAATACGGAGGCTACCGCCGCCCACTTCCACGCCGTTGCACACGAAGTCGTAGGCTTTTGCCCTGACCTTTTCGGGATGTGTGTCGAGCAGGGGGATGTCGTCGGGGTTGGGCATGGTGAAGGGGTGGTGTGTGGCCATGAGGCGCTGTTCCTCGTCGCTCCACTCGAAGAGCGGGAAGTCGACAATCCAGAGGCACTCGAACTTGTTTTTGTCGCGCAGTCCGAGGCGGTCGCCCATTTCGAGACGCAGCGAGCAGAGCTGCACGCGAGTCTTGTTGGCGTTGTCGCCGCTGAGGATGAGCACCAGGTCGCCGTCCTTGGCACCCGTGGTCTCCTTGAGGTGCTGCCACACCTCGGGTGTATAGAACTTGTCGATGCTCGACTTGACGGTGCCGTCGGCGTTGAACTTGACGTAGACGAGGCCTTTGGCACCCACCTGGGGGCGCTTCACGAAGTCGGTGAGCTGGTCGAGCTGCTTGCGGGTGTAGGCGGCGCATCCCGGCACCACGATGCCACCGATGTAGGCAGCGCTGTCGAAGACGCTGAAGGTGCCCGTTCCTTTGAGCACGTCCATGAGTTCGACGAATTCCATGCCGAAGCGGAGGTCGGGTTTGTCGCTTCCGAAGCGTCGCATGGCCTCGTGCCAGCTCATCTGGACGAGTTTCTCAGGCAGTTGCACGCCTCTTACCTCCTTGAAGAGGTGGCGGCAGAGGTCTTCGAAGAGCTGGAGGATGTCTTCCTGGTCGACGAAGCTCATCTCGCAGTCGATTTGTGTGAATTCCGGCTGGCGGTCGGCGCGCAGGTCCTCGTCGCGGAAACACTTGGCGATCTGGAAGTAGCGGTCGAATCCGCTCACCATGAGGAGCTGCTTGAGCGTCTGCGGGCTCTGCGGGAGTGCGTAGAACTGTCCCGGGTTCATGCGTGAGGGCACCACGAAGTCGCGTGCGCCTTCGGGTGTGGAACCGATGAGGATGGGTGTTTCCACCTCAAGGAAGTCTCTTGCATCGAGGAAGTTGCGTATGAGGATGGCCATCTGGTGGCGCAGTTCGAGGTTGCGTCTCACGGCGCCTCTTCTGAGGTCGAGGTAGCGGTATTTCATGCGGATGTCGTCGCCTCCGTCGGTATTTTCTTCGATGGTGAAGGGCGGTGTGATGCTCTCGCTGAGCACATTGAGTTGTGCGACGATGATTTCGATGTCGCCGGTGGGCAGGTTGGCGTTTTTGCTTTGTCTCTCCTCCACCCTACCGTTGACTTGGATGCAGAATTCGCGTCCCAGTTTGTTGGCGCGTTCGCACAGCGGTGCATCGACGGCTTCGTTGAAGACGAGCTGTGTGATACCGTATCTGTCACGAAGGTCGACGAAGGTCATGCCGCCCATTTTCCGGGTGCGCTGCACCCAACCGGCCAGTGTCACCTGTGTGCCGGCGTCGGAGAGTCTGAGTTCTCCACATGTTTTCGTTCTATACATATTGTTATTTAAGGTATTTTCAGCCGGAGGGCGTGGGTCGCCGCGGCATTTCGACATATAATGTGCAAAATTAACCATTTTCACTGAAACGGCAAATAAAATGGTAAGATTTTAGGTGTGTACAGATAAATCTGATTCAAGTTTCGCAAGTTTTGATATTCGCTATAAAAACGGCCTGAAAGGCCAATGAACTGTCAGCCCAGGGCATCGCCCTGGGTA
>CAJONT010000332.1 GCA_905235975.1 uncultured Prevotella sp. | reverse complement strand
TTAAGGGGAAGTTAAGAGGAAGTTAAAGGGACATTCGTTTATTATGTCTCTTCTTTCCTTACTCCTAAACTTCTCTCGTTAGTCTTTCTGATGTGAATAGATGTTCTTCTTCTCCATCACCGGGCGGAGCCGGTGGTTGAGCAAGAAGCCGATATGGTCTATATAGATGTCCTGGATTTCGGGAACCTCACCCAGCCCCTCGATGTGCAACTCCACCTTGAAACCCTCTTTTTCGAGCTGTTCCTTCCACTCCTTGGAGATATCATTGGCAGCATGGTCGCCAGCCACGAACATGAGCGGCACGAGCGTCACCTTTTTTGCCTTTGCCAGCTTGAGTTTTCTTAGAGCAGTGTCAAAGGTAGGATACCCCTCTATGGTGCCCACATGGCAGTTGTCGTGCCCATTATCCCTGAACATATAGTCCAGTTCGCTGTAGAGCGCCGTTGCCGGTGTTTCCGTGCCATGGCCTATGAAGAGCACATGCTCGTGCTTCTTCGCATTGGCAGGGTGTCTTTCTGCAAGAATATCCACCACCTTTAAGGCATCGTCGACACTGTAGAGCAGCGGTTTCCCGACCCTGACCTCTTTGAAAAAAGATTCCATCCGCTCCACATCTCGATGGAGCGACTCCATCTCCATACCGTCTATGACATTGGTGCTCTGCACGATAAGATGAGTATATCCCTCAGCCCTCAGCTGCATCATGGCCTCGATGGGAGTGAGCTTGTGAACGCCCTTTTTGTCCAGTCTGCGCAAGATGATACGCGAGGTGTAGCACTCACGGACCTCCAGTTGCGGGAAAGTTGTTCGTGCTTTCTCGTTGACCGCGTCGATGGTGCGTGCACGGGTGTCATCGAAGGTAGTACCGAAATGCACCATGAGGAGCGCCGCCTTGTCCCCCTCACCCATTGCCTGTGCGAGCGGGCTGTCGACGAAAGAAGGAAGTTCCTGTGCGCACAGTCGTGCGCACAGGAACGGCAACAGAATCACTAAGAATTGCGATATCCGTCTCATGCCGGTTTTATTTTTTATCCTCCTCCAACACGCGGATTTGCTCAAAGTAGTAGCCCTCGGCAATTTCCACGCCCTTTGTGACGTTTCCGCTGTTCACGTCATAGACATAGACACAAGGATTGGCCGTAGCGGTATTGACACCGAAGTAGACCTTGTTCTCATTCTTCACGAAGGCCGAGCGCTGTGAGAAGCGGCCGCTGCTGAATGGAATGGCCTGGCCATTGAAAGCCAAGCGTGTGCGGGTCTTGGCATTGAGGTCGATGACCGAGTAGTAGTGGCTGTAGCTGTCGATACCGGTAGCCGCTTTGGTGCCCCCCTTGCCGTCATCCTCAGTGACGGAGTCGTCGCGTGAGTAAGCGAATACCTTTCCGTTGCCCAGATACTGCACCGTGAGCAGTTTTCCGTCGGGATTGGGGAATCCGTTGTAACCGGCATCAAAATTGAACTTGCCTTTGCTGATGCGGAGCAGGCATCCGATTTCACCGGCATCGGTATCGTTGAAGGCGGCAAGGTAGAGGTTGTCGTTCTCATCAAAGAACACCGTGTTCTGCAGCAGTTCTCCGTAGGCCGAACCCGCCATTTCTGCTGCCTCGCTGTTAACAATATTCTGCGTGATGCTCATAGATGGGGCATCAATTGCCACAACATGGAAATGAGCCTCATTGGAAGCAGTCCTTCCACTACCCTTCTTGTTGAAATAGAAATAGAAGAGCGTCTCGTCACTCTGGCGGTAAGCCAGGATACCGCTGGTGGTAAGCAACTCCCATCCCTCTTCAACGCCGATGTTGAGTGTACCCTCAGCTACGACAGCCATGGTGTTGGCATTGAGTTTGGTCCAAATCACGCTTTTCTTGTCGCCGGAAGCCGCCATGATGACGAGCGTGCTGTCATTGATCCAGCTGTGGGTGTACTGACGTGTATTGTAAGTATTCTTTACAAACTTCTGCTCCTGAACCACCTGCACATGGTTGTTGACGAATTGGAACTTGGTGAATCTGTCGGCCGAGACAGGTACCTGGTAGTAATACTTACCCTTCACGATGGCCTCCATACTGTAGTCGGCATTGATTTCAGCACCTTTGTTGCGGAAGTCGACCATTGGGCCTCCGTCGAGAGCAGCCACAGACTGCATGATGGTGGTGACGTCACGTCCCATTCCGCCCTGTTTGCCCACTGTCACGGTTAGGTCAAAATGATAAGGAGTGACCTCCTCAACGGGTACTTCCGGTTCGGTCTCCGGTGTCACAGGATCGTCATCATCGTCCTTACACGCAGTAAAAGAAGTTGCCATGACAAGTGCCACGAGCATCATCCAAAGGAAATTGATTTTTTTCATTTTTTTGTGTTTTATGTTATTGTAAAAGTAAAATAATGGTTGGTCAGTCAATGAGTACCCTCATTTTGAGGAAGAAGGCCCGTCCGGGTTTCTGCAGTTTATAGTTGTCGTAGATGGTCTTGTCGAGCAGGTTGGTACACTCGAGCGAAACATTGTAGCGGTCGCCGTGCCACGAATAGGCCGCCGATACGTCGACGACATTCTTTTCAGGTATCCTCGCCTTCGTGTCGAGGGCTCCGTAGCCCTCCCAGGAAAGGAAGAACCAGTGTACCCACTGATAGCCTGCGCCCAATACCAGGCGGTCAGACTGAGACGCCAGGTGGCGTAAAGTGTAGTGAGCGTCAAAGCCTCCGAAGAACCAAGGTCTGTTGGGCACATGGTTGTTGTAGGTGACCGATTGTTTTCCGTCACTTTTGTATTTCTGCCGGTCGCGTGCATCCTGCCAGCTCAGGTTGGCCACCACGCTCAGTTTCTGTTTCCAGTTGTATCTCAGTTCCGTCTCTGCCCCTTTGATGTGTACGGCAGGCACATTGACATACTGCATCATGCCTTCTTTTTCAGAAACGGTAGCCTGTATATAATTGTCCACCTGACGCAGGAAGCCGTTCACCTCATACGAGAGGGTATGCTCCCCATTGCGCAGCGTGCCGAAGAGTCCGAGATTGGCATTGTGGCTTTCCTCCGGTTTCAGCGTCACGTTGGCATAGATGGTAGTGCCATTGCCGAGGAGTTCTCTTGCGAGCGGCAAGCGCACGCTGTTCTCATAGGAGGCTTTTACGGCAATAGGCTCTATGATTTGGAATTTCGTGCCCAATCCATATCCCAGATGATTGCTTGTGCTGGCTCCCTGCATGTCTTTGGAACCCGTCACCGACTGGATGTCGGTCTGCTCGATGGTGAGATGGTTCAGGTAGTCTTTCAAAAAGAGCGTATTGCTCATTCTCCCTCCCAGGAATGTCTGGTTGTAGGAGAGTCCGAGGATATGCTTTGCAAGCACGTCGTTTGATGGTACAAAATCCCTGTCCACCTCATCATAGCGGTCATTGCCGGTTCTATTGAGCGAATAGGTAAGGTTTAGCAAGTGTCCCTCTGCGAGGAGATAGCCAAAATCGGCCCTTGCGATGGTGAGCGGTCTTTTGTAGTGTCTGATGGAGCGGCCGCGTGAGGTTATCTCGTTGCTGGAACTGGCGATATAGTCACCGTTCCAGTCATATTTTCTATAAGCCGTGTCGACGGTGAGCGAATGGTCCCAAGTATGCGAGAGAGAAATATTGGCATTGAGGTTGCGTGTGAGGAACTGGTGTTTCTGATATTGTGCCGAGATGCTCCAGGCATCCGACTCCCTTCCTGCCATACCCACCACCTTGCTCTGCAGACTTCCCGTCTGCACGTCCTTGTCCATCCTGGCATAAGAGGCAGCCACGGAGAATGCGTCGGCCCATGACTTGCCCGTCACTTCTGCCTCCACCTGTGCGATTAGTGAGAAATAGTCATCATGGAAGCGACGCCGGTTGGTGCTTACGAACTTCCGGCTGTCCTCATCCCACACCTCGACCTCTTTCATCATATAGTCGTTTTTGGAATAATTCACGCCCAGTGTCGGTCTTACCACGAATCCGTTTCCAACGGCAACCTGTCCATTAAGGTCAGCCTTGTGGGTATGGAAAGAGCCGATGCCATACGACACATCCAGATAGTTGGCATGCTTACGGTTGGTGACAATGTTGACCGCCCCGCCCAAGGCATCAGAGCTGAGCCACGTGGGTACCACCCCTTTGTAAATCTCCACATGGTCGATAAGGCTCACTGGCAGGTTGGCCAGCGACACGCTGCTTCCTTTGGTGTCGAGGGGCACTCCGTCGAGAAAATACCTGACCGAGTTGCCTGCCATGCCATTGATGGATAGGTCGAAATCAGACCCCACGCCACCCTCTTCACGCACCTTCACTCCGACGGTTCTGTCGATCACCGTGTTCAGGTTGTTGATGGAGTTGACAAAGCTGCGAATGTCGACAGCATTCACGGAGAGATTTCCCTCCCTGAGTTTTTGTGCTTTTGACTTTCCTATGACGGTCACCTTGTCGAGCGTCACCGTGTCGCGCAAGTGACTGTTTCTCTGTCCTGCCATCGGAACGGACACCAGGACGAGAAGAGTCAGCAAAAGGAATACAAGAATCTTGCTGTTCATTTCCCAAATCCGCATCGCCGCCATGTCACACAACCATATTGTGCTGCAATCACGGCAGCCGATGTTATTTAAATTGATTATCTGTGCATTCATCACGTCTTATTCCCGAGACGTGTATTGCATTTGAAACAGCCGAGGCAGGTTTCCTGACTTGTTCCGAAAAGCCGACCTTCCCATCCCAATTGGACAGTGGTTGTTATGAGGCTTAACATAAATGGAACTTACAGTAGCGGGCACTGTTCAGGATTCGCACCTGATTCCCTTTTACACCTATTTTTTGGTAAGGTGTCACCTCTGACTATCACTGATTCTTCCGAATCGGTTGCAAAGGTAATATAAAAATTGGAGAAAAAAAAGAAATCGGAAAGGAAAATGAAAGATTAAAGATGAAAGATTAAGATGGGGAAATGGGAGGATGGGAATGAAAGATGAAAATCAGCTTTTGCATCTCTCTCTTGTGTTTCCTCCGTGTGTTGCAGCTTTGTGAGCCTCGTCATTGCAAGGATGTGAAAAGCGAAAGGATTTTATTTGTCTGAGAATCATGGAATCTCGCAATTTTTATATATATTTGTAGCCCAAACGAATATTTTTATTCCTCTTAGCCGTAATAATCAAATACCAACATAGTGATGCAAACATTGTACAGAACAACAATCGTATGGCTTACTGCATTGTCGACGGTGCTGCCCGCAGCGGGGCAGACCACAGGCTATCCCTATTCGCAAGTGCCGTTCACTGCCGTGAAGGTAAACGAAAACACGTTCTTGGGTCAGCGCATCAAAGCCGCCCGTGAAGTGACCATACCACTGGCATTCAGCAAGTGTCAGAGTGAGGGCCGCTATGAGAATTTCGTCAAGGCCGCCCATCCCAGCGACGATTATGCCGTGAACACCTTTATGGGCTTTTCCTTCGACGATACCGATGTGTACAAGACGATAGAGGGTGCCAGCTATGTGCTGCAGACCTATCCCGACAAGAAACTGCAGCAATATATCGACAGTGTGCTCGACGTAGTGGCGGCTGCGCAGGAACCCGACGGCTATCTGTATACCGCCCGCACCATAAACCCCAAGAAACCCCATGGATGGGCCGGCGAGCACCGCTGGGAGAAAGAAGAAGAACTGAGCCATGAACTCTACAACCTGGGGCACATGGTAGATGCCGCCTGCGCCCATTACCAAGCCACTGGCTCCGACAAGTTCCTCCGCATTGCACAGCGCTATGCCGACTGCGTAGTGAGGGAGGTGGGACCCAACCCCGGGCAGGCCTGTGTGGTGCCCGGTCACCAGATAGCCGAAATGGCGCTGGCACGGCTCTATGTGCTCACCGGCGACCGCCGCTATCTGGACGAAGCGAAGTTCTTCCTCGACTACCGCGGCCGTACCACCATCCACAATATCTACTCGCAGAGCCACAAACCCATTGTGGAACAGACAGAGGCATGGGGACATGCCGTGCGTGCCGGGTATATGTATGCCGGCATGGCCGACGTGGCTGCCCTGCTCGGCGACTCGGCCTATATCAAAGCCATCGATGCCATCTGGCACAACATCGTGGAGAAGAAATACTACATCACAGGCGGAGTGGGAGCACGCCATGCCGGAGAGTCTTTCGGCGACGACTATGAGCTGCCCAACCTGACGTCCTACAACGAGACCTGCGCCGCCATTGCACAGGTCTATCTCAACCACCGCATGTTTCTGCTGCACGGCGATGCCAAGTATATCGACTGCCTGGAACGCACCCTCTACAACGGACTCCTGAGTGGTATGAGCATGGATGGCGGCCGTTTCTTCTATCCCAACCCGCTCGCCAGCGACGGGAAATACAGGTTCAATTCCGAGGCCACCATCACCCGCCAACCATGGTTCGGCTGTGCCTGCTGCCCCAGCAACTTGAGCCGCTTCATCCCCTCGCTGCCCGGCTATTTCTACGCCGTGCGCGACCGCGACCTCTATGTGAACCTCTTTGCCAGCAATACCGCCACCATACAGGTGAACGGACGCGAGGTGAGCCTTGAGCAACAGACCAATTACCCATGGAACGGCGATGTCACCCTGAAGATCAAGAAGAACAAGGCCGGCACCTTCCGCCTCATGGTACGCATCCCGGGGTGGGTGAGGGGACAGGTGGTGCCCAGCGACCTCTACACCTATGCCGACAACAAACAACTCGCCTATGCCGTGCAAGTGAACGGAGAACCTGTGGCAGGTGAGCTGCACGACGGCTATTTCGTGATAGAACGCAGGTGGAAGAACGGCGACACCGTAAGCCTGCACCTTGACATGGAACCCCGGGTGGTGACAGCCAACCGGCAGGTTGCCGACGACCGCGGCAAGTTGGCCGTGGAGCGTGGTCCCCTTGTCTACTGTGCCGAGTGGCCCGACAACAAAGGCTTCAATCTGCACCATATCCTCTTTAAGGGCAATTCCTCGCTCACTGCAGCGCCTGACTACGGCATCCAGAACACTGAGGGCGACGGTAAGACCTTCTTTGTGACCGCCATCAAGGCGCAGGTGCAGGAACTGGCGCAGGGCAGCGACGGCACGCTGCACGTAAACGATGTGACGCTCACCCTCATACCCTACTATGCCTGGAACCACCGCGGTGGCGGCTATATGGATGTGTGGATGGCAAAATCGCTGAGTGGACTCGAAGACTGAAAAAACAATAAAATATGAAAAACATGCTTTCCATTGCGGTTGTACTGGCCATGACATGCCTGCAGGCCGGTGCGCAAAACAGAACCGCAGCGCCATCCTTCCACGAATGGCACAACATGCAGGTGAACGAGGTGAACCGTTTCCCCATGCACACCTCCTTCTTCGCCTATGAGAACGAAGAAGCCGCAAAGAAGGGCAAGCCCCAAGACAGCAACCGCTACCTCTCGCTGGAGGGCTACTGGAAATTCAGTTGGGTGGCCGATGCCGACCAGCGTCCTGAGAATTTCTACGAGGAGACATACGACGACACGGCATGGCGCAGGATGCCCGTGCCCGGGATGTGGGAACTGAACGGTTTCGGCGACCCCGTCTATGTGAACATCGGCTTTGCCTGGCGCGGACACTTCCAAAACAACCCACCCGAGGTGCCCGTCAAGGACAACCACGTGGGCAGCTACCGCAAGGTGGTGCAGGTGCCCGACACCTGGGACGGGCGTCAGGTGATAGCCCACTTCGGCAGTGTCACCTCCAATATATATCTGTGGGTGAACGGACAGTTTGTAGGATACAGCGAAGACAGCAAGGTGGCTGCCGAGTTTGACATCACACCCTTTGTGCATGCCGGCGACAACCTCATCGCCTTCCAAACCTTCAGGTGGTGCGACGGCTCCTACTGCGAGGACCAAGACTTCTGGCGCCTCTCCGGCGTGGCACGCGACAGCTACCTCTACTGCCGTGACATGGGATGCCACCTCGACGACATACGACTGGACGGCGACCTTGACGATTACTATACCAACGGTCTGCTCATGATAAGCACCAAGAGCACAGGCGCCGCCAAGATAGCCTATCAGTTGCTCACCGACGATGGGCAGGTGGTGGCCAACACCTCTGTCGTGCCGTCGTCGAAGGCCGGCACTTGGACCAAAAGCGAGATAAAGATGCCTTTCGTAAAGAAATGGACTGCCGAGACTCCCTATCTGTACACCCTTGTGGCAAAGATCTACAACAATACATCGAATACCCCCGTCGAGGTGGTGCGGCAGCGGGTGGGATTCCGCCGCTTGGAGATACGCAACGGACAGCTGCTCGTGAACGGTGAGCCCATCTATATAAAGGGTGCCGACAGGCATGAGATGGATCCCGACGGAG
>CAJONT010000331.1 GCA_905235975.1 uncultured Prevotella sp. | reverse complement strand
GTCTCCTTCCACTTGGCAAACCACTCCAGCTCTGTGCCGGGCTTGACGAAGAACTGCATCTCCATCTGCTCAAACTCGCGCATGCGGAAGATGAACTGGCGTGCCACAATCTCGTTGCGGAAAGCCTTGCCTATCTGTGCGATGCCGAAGGGAATCTTCATGCGGCCTGTCTTCTGCACGTTGAGATAGTTGACGAAGATGCCCTGTGCCGTCTCCGGACGGAGATAGATTTTCATAGCGGCATCGGCGCTGGCACCCATCTCGGTGGAGAACATGAGGTTGAACTGGCGCACGTCGGTCCAGTTCTTGGTGCCGCTGATGGGGTCTACAATCCCCTCATCGAGGATAATCTGCTTCAGCTCGGCCAGGTCGGGAGCCTGCATGGCGGCGGCGAAGCGGGTGTGCAGGGCATCGCGCTTGGCCTTGGTCTCTGCCACGCGCGGACTGGTTTCCAGGTATTTCTCCTCGTCGAAGGAGTCGCCGAAGCGCTTGCGGGCCTTGTCGACCTCTTTCTGTATCTTCTCGTCGTATTTGGCTATCTGGTCTTCAATGAGCACATCGGCACGATAGCGTTTCTTCGAGTCGCGGTTGTCGATGAGGGGGTCATTGAAGGCGTCGACGTGTCCGGATGCCTTCCAGATGGTGGGGTGCATGAAGATGGCAGAGTCGATACCCACGATGTTCTCATGGAGCAACACCATGCTCTTCCACCAATACTCTTTGATATTGTTTTTCAGCTCCACGCCGTTCTGTCCGTAATCATACACGGCAGCAAGTCCGTCGTAGATATCGCTGCTGGGGAATACGAAGCCATACTCCTTGCAGTGGCTTACGATTTTTTTGAATACATCTTCCTGTGCCATAACTATTGCTTGTCGTTTCTTCTGTTTATATTTTGGAGGCTTGCTTTGAAGCCATTCGGCTGCAAAGGTAATCAAAATTATTTAGAAAGCGCAAAATGTGCGAAGATATTTAGGGGTGTCCGGTGGAAGAAGCATCGAAAGCGTAACGTCTGTGGGTGACCTCACCGATGGTGAAGGTAGAGAATATCAGGTCGTAAGCTTCGGTTTGCGGATTGGTGTTCAGCCCCACCCCATGCGTGCCGTTGCCCTCGTAGAAGAGTCCGAGCGCCCCGTCGCCGAGAAGCACCATGTCGGAGTAGGCAGAGCGGCAGTCGCTCACCAGTGCGCCCTTTGTCCAGCCTGAGGCCATGGCCTGGCCGGTGCTGTAGCAGGAGGGGTCGCTCAATTCCTTGTAGAAGAAGCACATCGCCCTGCGCCCATAGTTGTGGTAATAGTCTCTGGTGCCATTGGTATGCGAGGGCATGGCCACCACGGCGAGCGAGGTATGCAGTCCATCGGAGGTGCGGCGCACCGGCACCACGATAATCTTGTTGTTAGAGGCATTGTTCATGCCCTGTATGCCGCTTGCGGCACCGCTCCAGGTGCCGGTGGCCGCCACGGGGTCGGTGAAGGTGAACACGTTGAAGTTTTTGTGGCCGCGCGCCAACGTCTCGGCGCTGTCGTTGTCGGTACGTCCGTTGTCGTCGCGCACCATGAGCACGATGTTGCCGTCGGGCAGTTCCTCTACCCTACCCTCTTCGAAGACAGAGCCTTTGGGAAGGGTGGTGCCGCCGAGCAGGTGCCAGGTATCGCCGAAATCGTCGGAATACATCACGCCGGTGCCCCAGCCCTGGTCGCGCGTCCTGATGGGGAAGGCAGCATAGACGCGGTAGTACGCCCCCACCTTGACATAGCGGCTTTGGAAGAGGCTGCCGGAGGTGATAAACATGGCTTCGGCATTGCCTCCGTAGAGGCCGTAGAGGGTTTCGGTCATATCGGTGCCGGCATCCCAGGAGTGGCCGTTGTCGCGGCTGCGGTAGCAGCCTATCCGGATGGGGTTATCGGCGGTGGAGTAGCCTATCCCCACAATACCCGCCGCACAGAAGACGAGCACGCGACTGCTCTCACGGTCGGCCACCACGGCGGCATCGCCGGTGGCGAAACTCCAGTGGGCGGGTGAGGTGCTGTTGGTGCTGAGCACACGGCTCGGTGTCCAGGTCCGGCCCTCGTCGGGACTGTGTCTGAACACCAGTTCGATACGGCTGTGGGTGTCGCCGCGGCGGTTGCCGATGTCGTCGAGGTTGTAGCGGTGGTCGCCGACGGCCAGCAGGCTGCCCTCGTGGGTGCGCACCACGGCGGGGATGCGGTAACTGGGCGCGGTGCCGTCGCAGAGAGGTGCCAACGGCGACTGCCACAGTGCGCAGGAGTTGTCATCGCCACCTGCAGGGATGTCGGTGTCATCGAGGCGGCGCGAGGGGGAGTAGACGAGACCCTCGGGCACGTTCCTTCCCTCAGGGTCGGTCACGACAAAGGTAAACATCCACTTGTTGAGCCGCACTTTGCCAGGTGCGACCGCCACATACGGCAACTTCAGGAACACCTTGTTCCAGCCCTTCCGCAGGTGGATGGGAGCGGGAGCCCTTCCGCTGGCATTCTCATTGCGCAGGTCGTCCTCCAGCGTCACGGTCCTGCCGGCATTCTCCCACACGGGTGGCTGTATTTCGGTGTCGTTGAGCCACACCTTAGAGCCTTTGTAGTCCCACGTGCCGTTGGCGGGCGCCTGGTCTTTCTCTGAGCGGCTGTAGTTCTGAAATTCTATCAGCGCACCGGCATCCTGTTCCACGGGCGAGTAGACATAGGTCCAGGCATAGGCGGTGGTGTTTACCTCGGGAGCCGTGTAGAAGCCGGGCACCACAGGGCTCCACACATGGCGCAGATAGACCGTGCCGCCGGTAGCAGGAGCCGTATGGTAGGTTTTCTTTTTGTAGCGATATTGGTTTTTGGGACCCTGCCGTTCGGGTGGGAAGACCGCCTCGGGGGCACCTCCGTTGGGAAAACCGTCGGTAATCCGCCACCGTATGTTGGCCTGGCGCACGTAAGCCACAGGCTGTGCTTTGAGCGCATGGTCCTTATGGAAGAGGAAACGCGCCTCCCAGTCGGCAAACGCCTCATACTCGCCGCCTGCGAGCGAGGTGCCGCCCTGCTCAATATAGGCATGGCCGCCACCCGTCCATGCCCGCTCTGCGCATGCCAGCACATGGGCATAGAAATTGTTCTGCCGCAGAATATCGGCCTGTGTGGGCAGCTTCCGGTCGTTCCAGAAAGCCGCCACGGTGCCTGCCGCCCGTGGATTGCCTTTCTCTAACCTGTCGACGGTGCTCTTGTAGATGCCTGCCACATCGGCGAAGAGGTCGAAATGATTGGCGTAGTTGTAGCGGCAGTCGATGAAGGGGATGCCGTCGCTGTCCTGCGCCCGTGAACTCCATCCGAAGAGGAGTTCCACCCCCGTGGAGGCCGTGACGGTCTGTCCGTTGCCGCAGGGGTTCCAACAGGCGGCTTTCTTTCCCGTGGCTTTTACGGCAGCCACCATGGCGGCGATGAATGCCTCCGACACCTGACTCTCGTCGAATCCGAGGTGGAGATAAGGTGCCAGGGGAAAGGCAGCAGCCAACTCGCTTATTATCACCGCCAACTCGGCCTGGCCGGCGTCAGAATGCATGGGGTGGCCCATGGCCTTGGTAAAAGCGTCGCTGTGGCCGGGCATGTCGATTTCGGGTATCACGACAATGCCGCGCTCCTTGGCGTAGGCTTCCAGTTCGGTACACTGTGCCTGGGTGTAATACTTCCCGGCATAGCGCGTCATGGCCGATGCGGCATTGAGGGCAGGAAAACGCAGCGACTCGAAGCGGAACGCCTGATTGTCGGTAAGATGCCAATGGAAGGTGTTCACCTTGAAGCGCGAAAGGAGGTCGATTTCGCGCTTGAGCTCGTCGATGTCGATGAACGAGCGCCCCACATCGTGCATGAAGCCGCGCAACTTGAAGGCGGGCCAGTCGGTCACGGTGCAGACCTCAAGGGCGGGTGGCCCCGCATAGCCTTCGGCCAACTGGCTGAGGGTGGCGGCGGCACGGGCCACACCGGTCATCGTGACCGCATTGATGCCGACCGATGCGGGGGTCACCGTGAGGTGGTAGGCCTCATTGTCGTAACCGGCGAGGGGATAGTCGTAGCAGCCCGGTATCTCTGGTGTCAATGCCACTGTGATGCAAGGAGCTGAGAGATTGTCAGTGACCGTCACTCCTGCCTCCTGCAGAAAACGGTTAAGGGCATACGAGGGCGAAGCTCCCCCAACGTATTCCACACGCACTGCGCCGGCCAGCGGGAAACTGCCCTCCCCGACGACGAGCGCTTGCGGCTTGGGCAAGAGATGGGCAATTTTTCCTTGCACCGCCGAAGCGGAGAGAAAAAGGGTGAGCACAATGGCGTGCAACAGGGTGAGGTGTTTCATGGCAGATGTGAATTGGGTGAGACAGGCACGACAAGCAATTTGCCGCAGTGACTGCAAATTTACAAAATTTTCCTGTATCCTGCTCCATTCCCAAGCGCTATTTTTCCCATGCCATGTGCAGGAAAAAACCCGATTGTTTTCAGATTTCACAAAAAAACACTATCTTTGCAAATGCCAAGCGCATAGGGGCCGTCTGTCGGAGCCTGACAGGACATGCGCCACGATGCCTTGCCATCATCACAGATTGTGCTTTAAACACCCTTATGGACGACGAAATAAAAGACCTGGAACAAGAGGGTCTCGACACCCAGAAAGAAGAGATTCAGGAAGAACTGCACAGCAACTACAAGCCTGTGAACCGGTTCGACGCGGCTGCCGTACACCACCTGAGCGGCATGTATCAGAACTGGTTTCTCGACTATGCCTCGTACGTGATATTGGAACGTGCGGTTCCCCACATCGTAGACGGTCTGAAGCCCGTGCAACGACGCATCCTGCACTCGATGAAGCGCATGGACGACGGACGCTACAACAAGGTGGCCAACATTGTGGGTCACACCATGCAGTTCCACCCCCATGGCGATGCCTCCATCGGCGACGCCTTGGTGCAGATGGGACAGAAAAACCTGCTCATCGACACGCAGGGCAACTGGGGCAACATCCTGACCGGCGACCGTGCCGCCGCACCCCGCTACATAGAGGCCAAGCTTTCCAAGTTTGCCCTAGACACCGTATTCAACCCCAAGACCACCGAATGGCAGCTGAGCTACGACGGACGCAACAAGGAGCCCATCACGCTGCCCGTGAAATTCCCGCTGCTGCTGGCACAAGGTGCCGAGGGCATCGCCGTGGGACTGTCGTCGAAAATCCTGCCCCACAACCTGAATGAAATCTGTGACGCCGCCATCAGCTACCTGCGCGGTGAAGAATTTCATCTGTACCCCGACTTCCCCACGGGGGGCAGCATCGACGTGAGCAAGTACAACGACGGTCAGCGCGGCGGCGTACTCAAAGTGCGCGCCAAGATAGAAAAGCTCGACAACAAGACACTCGTGATACGCGAGATACCCTTCAGCAAGAATACCGGCACCCTGATCGACTCCATTCTCAAGGCCATCGACAGGGGCAAGATAAAGGCCAAGAAGGTGGACGACAACACCGCCGCCAACGCCGAGGTGCAGGTACACTTGGCACCGGGCGTATCGTCGGACAAGACCATCGACGCCCTCTATGCCTTCTCCGACTGCGAGGTGAACATATCGCCCAACTGCTGCGTGATTGAAGACAACAAGCCGAAGTTTCTCACCATCAGCGATGTGCTGCGGCATTCGGTTGACCACACCATGGACCTGCTGCGACGCGAACTGGAGATACGCCGCGGCGAACTGCTCGAGCAGCTGCACTTCTGCTCATTAGAGAAAATCTTCATCGAGGAGCGCATCTACAAGGGACGCCCCTTCGAAAATGCCCCCGACATGGATGCTGCCTGCGCCTATGTGGACGAACGGCTCACCCCCTTCTACCCCCAGATGATACGCGAGGTAACCAAAGAAGACATCCTGCGCCTGATGGAAATCAAGATGCACCGCATCCTGAAATTCAACAAGGACAAGGCGGAGGAACTGATGGTGCGCATCCGCTGCGAACTGGCCGAGATAGAGCACGACCTTGCCCACATGGTAGACGTCACGATAAAGTGGTTTGAGTTTATCAAGACCAAGTACGGTCCCGACCATCCGCGGCTCACCGAGATAAAGAACTTCGACACCATCGTGGCCTCGAAAGTGGTGGAGGCCAACGAGAAGCTGTACATAAACCGCACCGACGGCTTCATCGGCACCGGACTGAAGAAAGACGAATTTGTGTGCAACTGCTCCGACATCGACGACATCATCATCTTCTACAAAGACGGCAAGTACAAGGTAATCCGCGTGGCAGAGAAGGTGTTCGTGGGCAAGAATATCCTGCACGTGCAAGTGTTCAAGAAGAACGACAAGCGCACCATCTACAACGTGGTGTACCGCGACGGCAAACGCGGCAGCTACTTCATGAAGCGCTTCAATGTGACCAGCCTGACCCGTGAGAAGGAGTACGACCTCACCCTGGGTACCGAGGGCTCGAAGGTGATGTATTTCACCGCCAACCCCAACGGCGAGGCCGAGGTAATCAAGGTGACGCTGGTGCCCAACCCCAAACTCAAGAAGATATTCATCGAGAAGAGTTTTGCCGATATCCTTATCAAGGGCCGTGCCAGCAAGGGCAACCTGCTCACCAAGAACCCCGTAAACGCCATCCGCCTGAAGAGCCACGGCCACAGCACCTTAGGCGGTCGGAAGGTGTGGTTCGACTCCGATGTGAAGCGCCTCAACTACGATGAACACGGCACACTCTTAGGCGAGTTCAACGAAGAAGACGCCATCCTTGTGGTGCTCACCAACGGCGAATTCTACCTCTCCAACTTCGATGTGAACAACCACTACGAAGACAACATTCAAGTGATAGAGAAATGGATTCCCGACAAGGTGTGGACCGCCGTGCTCTACGATGCCGACCAACAGGGCTTCCCCTATGTGAAACGTTTTATGATGGAGGCCACAAAACGCCACCAGAACTACCTTGGCGAGAACCCGCGCAACAAGCCTGTACTGCTCACCGACGAGACCTACCCACGCCTGCGCATCACCTTCGGCGGCCATGACGCCGTGCGTGAGCCGATGGAGATAGAGGTGGAGGAGTTCATCACCGTGAAAGGCTTCAAGGCCAAGGGCAAACGACTCACCACCTGGCAGGTGGACACGATTGAGGAAACGGAACCCCTGCGCAAGCCGGAGCCGCCCGTCGAGGAAGATACCGACGACGACGTGGAGGAAGAGAACCTGGACCCAGACGCCGGCAAGAGCGAGCAGGAGATAATAGACGAAATAACGGGCCAACTGAGACTGTTCAATGATGACGATTTCAAATAGACTGCTTTTTATTTGCCTGCTCTGCCTGCCCTCCATGGCAGGCATGGCACAAAAAGATTCCATTGCAAGCCAATGGGAGGTGACGAACGTCCGGATGTTGGGATTGGGTGGAAGCGAGGTGCTCGACACCTATCTCTCACCAGAGAAATACAAAGGATCTGAGATACGCTATATCTCACACACGCTGCGACAAAGAGAAGACAGCAAGTGGCTGAATTATTTCATCCATGAGGGCAACATGTCGACCAACGAAGACAGGTCGGGCGACGGCACCACACTGGGCTTCCTTTACGACTTCCGCTATGCCCGCCACCGCAGTTGGCTGACAGCAGGCAACCGCCTGCTGTTAGAGGCAGGAGGTATGCTGAATGCAGGCTTAGGCCTACTCGACAACACCCGCAACTCGAACAATCCCGCCCAGGTGCGGTGCTTCCTGCACGTGGGCGCCTCGGGAGCGGCCACCTACCGTTTCCACTTAGGGAGCAAAGCCTATGCCCTGCGCTATGAGGCTATGGTGCCCCTGATAGGCTTGATGTTCAGTCCCAACTACGGGCAGTCGTACTATGAGATTTTCAGCCGCGGCGACTACGACCACAACATCGTGCCCACCACTCCCTTCTCTGCACCTACGCTGCGCCACAGTCTTACGGCCGACTTCCCCTTGCTGGGATTGCGTTGGCGTGTAGGCTATTTAGGCGACTTCCAACAGGCTGAGGTGAACAATCTGAAACAGCATGTCTACACCCACGCCCTCGTGATAGGAATTGTGAGACACTTCAACATTACCCACATCAAGCCATGAAGCATCCTACCCTATACCGCACCCTCGCCATGGCAACCTGCCTGATGCTCGGCCTCATGCCGCTGCTCGTGTCGTGTGTCGATGAAGACGAATATCCCGACACTCCCTCCGGCAACTTCGAGGCATTGTGGCGAATAATCGATGAACACTACTGCTTCTTCGACTACAAGAAACAAGCCTACGGCCTGGACTGGGACGAGGTGCATGCCCGCTATGCCCCCCGTTTCGACAAGGACATGACCGCCACGCAACAGTTTGAAGTGCTGAGCGATATGCTGAGCGAACTGCGCGACGGCCATGTGAACATATTCAGTTCGTTCGACATAGGCCGCAACTGGAGTTGGCACGAAGAATACCCCACCAACATGAGCGACACCCTGCTGCGCCGCTATATGGGCACCGACTACAAGATAGCCAGCTCGCTATACTACCGCATACTCGACGACAACGTGGGCTACATCCGATACAGCAGTTTCGCCAACGAGATAGGCAACGGCAACCTCGACGACGTGCTCTTCGACCTGGCGCCCTGCCGGGGACTCATCATCGACATCCGCAGCAACGGCGGCGGCGATCTCACTACGGCAGAGAAGCTGGCGGCACGGTTTATCGACGAACCCATACTGGTGGGCTATATGCAGCACAAGACGGGCAAGGGGCACAACGACTTCTCGAAGATGGAAGAGCAGACGCTGAAGCCTTCGAACGGCATACGCTGGCAGAAGGACGTGGTGGTGCTCACCAACCGCGGTGTGTTCAGCGCTGCCAACGAATTTGTGAAATACATGAAGCGCTGCCCACGTGCCACCATCGTGGGCGACCGCACGGGAGGCGGTGCGGGCATGCCCTTCTCCAGTCAGCTGCCCAACGGATGGAGCATCCGTTTCTCCGCCTGTCCCATATACGATGCCGACAAGCAGAGCACGGAGTTCGGCATAGACCCCGACTACAACGTGCAGTTGACGGATGCCGACTTCGCCCGCGGCCGCGACACCATCATCGAGTTTGCCCGCAACCTGCTCACTGGCAAGAAACAACATTAATCCCCGTAAAGATTGTAAGGCAGAAAATTTGGACATTTCACAAAAATGCCTTACCTTTGCACACGCAATAATGCGCTTGCGCTTGTGGCGGAATTGGCAGACGCGCCAGACTTAGGATCTGGTGTCTTACGACGTGTAGGTTCGAGTCCTATCAGGCGCACCATTAAAAATTCCAAATGCTTGATTGTCAGGCATTTGGGATTTTTTTATTTGGATTTTTGCCGAGTTTTTGCCGAGATATTTCTCCTTTATCTTTCATCTATTGATTATCAAAACAGTTTTTCATAACAAGATTGTTTGTCTTTAAAGATGCATTATGGTGTATCGGCAGTCTTCTACAAAAGATACATATCGCATGTGGTGGGGCCTGAGGTATATGTCAGCAAATCATTCAAAATCCGATGACAAAAAAGGGCTGCCATCCTTGCATGATTAAGTCAAATTCTTTACTTTTGCAAATTGAACAAGGAATCAGCTCATTTCCCATAAAAAACATCAACTCATACTTATAAAATATGAAAAAACTGTTGTTTTCATTTATGTTAACATTGATGGCCGTGACAGTTTCAGCCCAGGACCATGTAATTACCCGAAAGCTAAGGGCAATCCAAGAAGAACCAGCGATGCCGTCCAATAACCCAGCAAAAAAAACCACAAGGAAATCCAAATCATCCTCGAAAGCCGTAAACAGACATAACAATACGGCACGCCCCACACCTTCCATTTCGCACTTCTGTCCCGACAACAAACACCCACATGCCATTGACCTCGGCCTCCCTTCGGGCACGAAATGGGCCTGCTGCAACGTGGGTGCCACCAGTCCTGAGAAGTACGGCGACGCCTACGCCTGGGGGGAAACCAACGTCAAAAAAGAATATTCTTGGGACACTTACACCGGCGGCGGATTCAAAGGCAAAAGAGAAGATACCGGCATTACCATCTGCAACACAAAATACGATGTGGCACACATGATGTGGGGTGGTTCATGGCTTATGCCAAGAGCAGACGAATGTGCCGAATTGAGGGATAACTGCATATTCACTTTATACACCATGAATGGCATCAAGGGCGTCAAGGTCACCAGCAAGGCAAATGGTAAAAGCATCTTCATGCCAGCAACAGGATATCGCGATGGCACCGAACTGAGAAATCGCGACTACAGCGGATTATATTGGTCGAGTGACAAAATTATAAGCATCCTAAACAAAGCAGGAGTGTTCTTCTTTCACGGTGAAAATGCGGACATCGACTTAGAGGTTGAACGCTACTACGGCCTATCCGTGAGACCCGTTAAGGATTCAAACAAACCTATCAAAACATCGACCACCGTTCTTAATTGGAACCAATATGTTGACAAAATACTCTTGCTTCAAAAATACGGAGGGTACTCCAACGGAAAAGAAATCAATCAACACACGCCATTTGCCAAGAATAAAAATGAGGCCATCATATTAAAAAACGAGAAAATGTTGTGGGCCAATTCCAACGATGGAGACAAAGAGTATTCTTACAACATCAATTCTAACATCCTATATTTTTCCAACACCAAGGAAAAAGGATGGATAAGACTCGAAAGGAAAGAGAATGGTGTCATTTTCACCGTCGACAACAACAACACCTATAGATATTTTGACATCTACATCGTCTGTCCAAGATGTTATGGAGATAGCAACATAGAATGTCCTTCATGCGAAGGCACGGGCAATACCGAAAATGACCTTGACGATGGTTGTAATATGTGTGATGGAATGGGCTTCATAAAATGCTCCAAATGCAAGGGCGAAGGAGTCATCAAATATTGATTAAGCGACGATACCCTTCTCAAACATATGTGTATAGCGACGGAGGTGCGTCGCTGCTGCCGCCCCCTCCTTCAGCCACGACATGCAGACTATCACACGGAAGGAAGCGGTGGGACGACCACTCTACTTGCCTTCGGGGAAGAGGACCTTGAACAGACTCTCGTCAACCTTGGAAGTATAGAAACGGTAGAATTGGTTGTGCCATCCCTTCGAATCGGAGTATTTCTTCGAGGTGCGGCCGTTAAAGAGCATCACGGAGAAAGAGAACATGTCCATCCGGGGGTTAGGCGTGTCCTGCTGGTGGAAACGGACATTGGCATTACCGTCACGGTTCTCTATGCCCACGATGAGGTCGCCAATGACTGCCACGCCGGGGCTGTAGCCCGTGAACTTCTTGTAGGTCATCTTCGCATCGTACTTCTCCGTCTCGATGAACTGGTGGTCG
>CAJONT010000330.1 GCA_905235975.1 uncultured Prevotella sp. | reverse complement strand
GGCGACAAAGCGGGCTCTTATGTGAGCGGCAATTCCGGTGCCACCGACCTGGTGTTGGCGGCAACGGGATTCTGAACCGTTCCTATTCCTCGTTATCTTCTTTCAGGTACCATTTTGAGTAACCTACATAGTGGGCAGCGTAGCTCTCTGCCTGGTCGGGACGTGTCTTCTTGATGAATTTGGCAGGCACGCCGCCCCAGATTTCATGGTCGCCTATCTGTGTGCCCTGCAGCACGAGGGCTCCTGCTGCCACGATGGCACCACGGCCAATCACTGCTTTGTCGAGCACGGTGGCTCCCATTCCGATGAGGGCACCCTGGCGGATGGTGCAGGCATGCACGGTAGCATTGTGCCCTATCGACACGTCGTCTTCAATGATGGTAGGACCTGTCTTGTAGGTGACGTGTACACAGGCACCGTCTTGCACGTTCACGCGGTTGCCCATGTGTATGTAGGCCACATCGCCGCGCACCACGGCATTGAACCAGATGGAGCACTCGTCGCCCATCTCCACTTCGCCTACTATTGCGGCGTTTTCACTGAAGTAACATTCCTTGCCCCATTTGGGCGTAAGGCCATTGACGGATTTGATAATTGCCATAGTCAGTCTGTTGTATGGTTTAATTTGTCTAACACTTTGCTGATTCTTGCCAGTCCTTCCAGCATGATGTGTCTGGGACAGGCTATGTTGATGCGGATGAAGTGGCGGCCGGAAACCTCACCGTACATCATGCCGCTGTTCACCAGCACGTCGCCCTCTTCAAGCAGTTTGCGGGTCAGGGCGTCGGCATCCAGTCCGGTGGAGCGGATGTCTACCCATACTAAATAGGTGCCCTCGAGTTGGGTAACGGTGCATGCAGGGTGATGCTGTGCGAAATGTGCCCGCAGTGCCTGATAGTTGTCGTTCAGATAAAGGCAGAGTGCGTCTATCCATCCTTCGCTCTCGTTGTAGGCGGCGATGAAGGCTTCCACCCCCAAGGGACCGACGTCGCACGTCTCATTGATGTTGATGGCACGGTCTATGCGCTCACGTACGCGTTCGTCGGGACAGATGATGTTGGCTATCTGCAGACCGGCGATGTTGAATGATTTGGTGGGTGAGTTGCACACGATGGCATTGGCCTCGCAGGCGGCCGACACGCTGGCAAAGGGTGTGAAGCGGTGGCCGGGCATCACCAGTTCGCAGTGTATCTCGTCGGCTATCACCATCACATTGTGTCGGAGGCAGATGTCGTTCATCCGCTCCAGTTCGCTGCGGCTCCACACCCTTCCTGCCGGGTTGTGGGGGTTGCAGAGCAGGAAGGCGCGCACCTTGGGGTCGGCCGCTTTCCGCTCAAAGTCGTCGAAGTCGATGTGGTAGGTGCCGTCGGTGTAGACGAGGGGATTGTCTTCCACGCCACAGCCGTTGTTGCGGATGGAGGAGAAGAAGCAGTTGTATACAGGCGACTGGATGAGAATCTTGTCGCCGGGCAGGGTGATGGCTTTTATGATGGCAGAGATGGCGGGCACCACCCCTGTGGTGTAGATAACCCATTCGCGCCGGATGGTCCACGCATGGCGACGGGCAAACCAATCGATCAGCGCTTTGTAATAGGCATCGCCCACTTCCGTATAGCCGAACACGCCGTGTTCAACGCGACGGTGCAGTGCCTCGATGATGGGTTCCGCCACACGGAAGTCCATATCGGCCACCCACATGGGTATCGTGTCGGGACCGCACTCGGCGGTGTCCCATTTCACGCAGCCTGTGCCGCGGCGTGGCGCACAGCGGTCAAAATCGTATGTCATGGTTGGCGGGTAATGATTTCACAGTCGGCAGGACCCTTGATGTTCTCGTCGATGATAATCTCGCCGTAGCCGTCGGCCACGATGCGGCCGCTGGCAGGGTTCTTCACACTCTTGATGGTGCCGCGTATGTCGGCCTGTACGGTGGAGTATTCGAAGGCGCGGTCGCATTCGGCATCGAAGGTGCAGTTTTCCAAAATCAGGTTTTGGGCATAGCAGAGGGGCTGCTCGCCTCCTATGTGGCAGTTCACCAAACGCAGGTTCTTGGAGTGCCAGCCCAAGTACTCGCCGTCGAGGAAGGAGTCGTAGATGGTCACGTCTTCCACTTCCCAGAAGGCGTCTTTCGTGACGATGTGGGCATCGTGTATCTCTACGTCTTTCACATATTGGAACACATACTTGCTGTCGCTCTCCAAGTGGTTCACGCGGATATGCTTGCTGCCCATGAAGGGATAGGTGCCCTCATGCAGTTTCACATTTTCCACTGTCAGGCCGTCTATGTTCCAGAAAGTCTCGTCGGCATCGTTTATTTGCACGTTGCGCAGGGTGAGGTTTTTCATCTCACGGAAGAATTTGGGACCGTCTATCACACAGTCGGTCATGACCATGTCGTCTGAGTACCAGATGGCTGACCTGGAGCCGGGGGCGAAATAGCAGTTTGTCACCAGACTGCCTTTCACGTGCCAGAAAGGATACTTGCCGTAGAATTTGCAGCCGTCGGCCTCAATGTCGCTGCACTCTTTGATGCCCGACTCTCCATCGGTGATGATGATGTTTTCCAAACGCAGGTGATGCGATTCGAAGAGAGGACGTTCCCCTCCGAAGGATTGATTGCTAATAATTGTTTTCATGTTTGTTTTTGATGGTGGAATGGCAAGGCGCACATTCTGTCTGCAAATTTACGATAAAAAACCGAAATCTATTCATATAGACCAGCCCTGATTGCCTAAAAATATATAAAAGTGGGCCTAAAAGAGCCTGCACCTGCCGCATGGCGGCGGGTGCAGGCATAGGGATGTAAAAGAAAATTAGAGATTCGGGTTGATGGTGTTCCACTCGCTGATGGGAGGAACGATGTTCAGCGTCACCAGCTCGTCACGCATCTTGCACAGGTGCTCATAGCTGGCATCGAGTTTGGCATTCTCCTCGGGAGTGCCCTGGGGAACCTCGAAGCTGGCGCCGTTTCTGTCGAGAGTGGTCTTCATGGCCATCATGATGTGGTCGTACTTGTCGTTCTGCACATAGGTGCCCACAGGGAAACGGAAGGGTTCGCCACCCATGGCCGAGCGAATCATTTCGACAGAGAGGTATGCGGGGCTCTGGAATGAGCTGCGTCCGCGAAGTTCGATAATCTTGGCACCGCCTTTGGTCACGTCGACCTTCATCTGCTCCCACTCCTCGACGGGGAACTCCTCGGTACCGATAATGTCGGTCAGTTTGCGGCCGGCCACCACTACATGGCTGCCGAAAACGGCCATCTGCTCACCGTGGCCGCCGTAGGTGGCACAACCGGTAATCTCGCTCTGCATCACACCGAACTTCTTGGCGAGGGCGCTCTGCAGACGGGTGGTGTCGAGACCGGCGAGGGTGGTCACCTGGCTGGGTTTCAGACCTGAGT
>CAJONT010000329.1 GCA_905235975.1 uncultured Prevotella sp. | reverse complement strand
TTTGTGGGCCTTGATGGCCTTGTCCCACCATTTCAGCGCTTCCGTGAAATCATGGTTCGCCAGTTCGTCTGCATTGAGGTTGCGTGTGGCATGCGACGAAATGGGTGTCAGTCCCGCAGCCTCGCAGTCTTTCTTGTACTGTTCTGGCGACACGCCGTAGAACTTGCCGTCGTTGTAGTTGGCTGCCTCCACACCGGTGTAACCCATTTCACGCAGACGCTTGAACACCTCTTCATGATTCTTCGCATACATCTCTGCATTGCCCATGATGTCGCGGATGCTGTACAGTTGAAGATTCATCTGCTTGGGCTGCATAGCATTGCGCATGCCCGGCATGTTGCCGCGGCGGCGCTGTGCCGAAGTTGTCTGTACAGTCAGTAGTCCGGCAACCATGGCGATGAGGAAAATCTTGTATCTCATTAGTCGCGTATTTTAATCCTTACATTGCGATACCACACATCGTCGCCGTGGTCTTGGAAACCTACGTAGCCCTCATGGTTGTCGCCACCCATATTCACCAGCAGCTTATAGGCAATGGGGAATTCGCCGTTCTCCTTGAACTTGCTCTCCTGCAGCATCTCTTTCCATTTCGGTGTCCAGAGATGGTATTCCAGCACGTTCTCGTCGTTCTGTGCATGTATCACAGTGCCTTTGAAAACGGTTATCTTGCCCTTGTTCCATTCGCCGGCCTTCTTGGCGTTCTGCGGCTTGGCAGGAATCATGTCGTAGAGCGAAGCAGCCTGGCGGTTGCCGTCAATGCCTAACTTGGCATCTTCGTGGCCGTCGTTGTCGAGCACCTGGAATTCAGAGGCCGACTGCCAGATGGGCAGGTACTCGCCTTTGCTCTTCACTTCCTGTGCCAGATAGAACACACCTGAGTTGCCGCCTTCCGAAATCTTGTATTCAAACTCGAAGTCGAAGTTCTTGAACTTTTGGGCGAAGATAAGGTCGCCGCCGCCTTCCACCTGAGCCTCGCCGGTGCCCGAGCCCTTAAGATGAATGGCTCCGTCTTCCACATTCCAGCTTGAGGGGGCCTCATCCATGCCGTAGCCGCGCCAACCGTTCAGGGTCTTGCCGTCGAAGAGGGTGATGTAGCCGTCCTGATCCACAGGGAAGTCCTTGAGGTCCACCAGTGCCTTGTCGGCCACTTCATAGTCGAGAGCGCCTACAGAGGCGGTGTCTTTCGTACATTCGCAACCGGCACAGTTGCAGTTGCACTTACACTTGTTGCTGCAAGAAGCGAAGAGCATGATGCACATCGCTGCAAGGAAAAATATTTTCTTCATTTTCGTTTCGTTGTTTGGATTTATAAATGCCCATTCCATCGGGACCGATGAAATGGGCATTCTCATTACATTATTTTAATACTTTAACGCGGATATTACGGTACCACACCTCGTCGCCATGGTCCTGCATGCCGATGAGACCTTCGTGTTTGTCGCCGCCGCAGTTGTTGAGCAGTTTGAATGCCACGGGCCATGCCTTCTCCGAGAACTTGCTGTTCTGCAACATGGCTGTCCACTCTGGTGTCCACAGTTCATAGCTCAGCACCTTCACACCGTTCTGCCAGTGCTCCACCTTGCCGTGGTCCACTACAATCTTCACCTTGTTCCACATTCCCCAGGGATTGGCATTCTGAGGCTTGGCAGGAATCATGTCGTAGAGCGACGACGATTTGCGGTTGCCATTCACGCCCAACTTGGCATCGGGATGGTTCTCGTTGTCGAGCACCTGGCACTCGGGGGCGGAGATGTAGATGGGTTCCATGCCGCCGTCGGGGCGTGTCACCTCCTGACCCAGATAGAAAATGCCAGAGTTGCCGCCTTCCTGAATCTTCCATTCCATTTCAAGAATGAAGTTCTTGAACTTATGGGCAAAGATGATGTCGCCACCTTCTCCCTGGCCGCGCTTCAGGTGAAGGCTGCCGTTATCTATCACCCAGCGCGGTGCCAGATAGTCCTTGCCGTAGCTGCGCCAGCCGTCCATCGAGGTGCCGTCGAATATCTGGATGTAGCCGTCTTTGTCTACCTCAAAGGCTATTGCCTTCGTCTCAGCACCCTTTAGTTCAGTGGAAACCTTCAGCGTCTTTTTCTTAGCCATTGCCGTGGTGGAGAATCCTACCAATGCCACGGCCAGTATGATAATCAGTCTTTTCATGTTACGCATGGTGTTCGTTAGTGATTGTACGTGTGCTTACGGCATGTCGGGCAGTTTGTAGCCGTCACGGTATTTCGGGATAATGAGGCTTGCCGCATATTCATTGGCATCGACGAGCTTGGTGTCGGCTGCCGAGAACGATGGGTGACCGTCGTGTATCGAGAAGTTGATGGCATTGGAAACGTGAAGCTTGGCATCTCTCGGGATGTTGGTGAAGCGCATGTTCTCGCCGTCCCACTTGAGCCACTGTTCGAGTTCCTGCAGACGCACGGCTGCCACACCCATGACAATCATCTCATTCAGCGGGCCTGAGAGGCTGAAGTCGGAAGCCGATATCACACGGCTCTCGGGTGCCTCTTTGCAGGCACGTATCCAGTCTTGCTGGTGGCTGAGCGTAACCACACGCTCTATCTCGGGCACGATGGGCTCGCGACCGGAGATGAGGAACGGTTTCTCACCATAGGTGCCCACTACCATGATGTCCTTCGTTCCATAGAATACGGTGACGCCGTTGCCGTCGAACTTCTTTCCTGCGGGGATGTTGAAAGGCAGGTTGGGCCGCAAGCCGCCATCGTACCATGTCAGTTCGCAAGGAGGCAAAGCCAGCTTGGGCATGTTGGGGCGAGCAGGGAAGCGATAGGTTATCTTTTGGGCGCTGGGACATGAGTCGCTCATCAGCTGTGTGGAAGAGCCGATCACAGCCTCTGGATAGCCGAGGTTCAGTCCCTTGAAGGCTACCTGCAGAATGTGGTTGGCCATGTCGCCGAGGGCGCCGGATCCGAAGTCCCACCATCCGCGGAAGTTCCAGGGGGTGTAGGAGGGATGATAGTCGCGGTACTTGGCCGGGCCGATGAAGGCATCCCAGTTCATCGTGCTGGGGATGGAGGGCTTGTCGGTAGGGGCTGGCATGCCCTGCGGCCAGATAGGACGGTTGGTGAAGGCCTCTATCTTGGTGACCTCGCCGATCTCACCGTTCCAGAGCCAGTTGAGAGCCTTGCGGGTACCGGCACTGGAAGCGCCCTGGTTACCCTGCTGGGTAGCTACGCGGTACTTCTTGGCCATCTTGGTGAGAAGACGCGACTCATATGCATAAAGGGTCATAGGCTTCTCGACGTAAACGTGCTTTCCGGCTGACATGGCGTCGGAAGCTATGATGGCGTGGGAGTGGTCAGCAGTGGCTACGAGCACCGCATCAGCCTGGGGAAGCAACTCATCGAACATCTTGCGGTAGTCGTTGTA
>CAJONT010000328.1 GCA_905235975.1 uncultured Prevotella sp. | reverse complement strand
GCTGTCTTGTCGTTGACAATGCACCATTCGTAGGTCACTTCCTGTTCATCGCTGAAGATGTTCCATTCCACCTCAGATAAACAGTAATCAGTGGGTTTGCTGTCTTTCACCACTTGCGCACCCTCTACTGAGCGCCCTGGCGAGTAATAGGCGCTATACTGCACTGCGTTTTTATAGAACACCAGATTGGTGCAACCGTCGGCGTATGCGATTAATTGTGCCGTATCGCCCACGATGGCATAAATGGCTTTGTAGTGGACTGTTGAGTCTGACACGAACACTTCGTCTTTGCCGTCGCCGTCAAGGTCGTAGAGCGCGTATTCTTTCAAATCGTATGCGCCGAAGGCAAAGCGCAAGTCAGGATTCTCCTGCATCTGATCCAGATACTTGCTGATATCGATTTTTTTTCTTTTACCAGCGTGACTTCTTTGATTAAACCCGTAACTGGTCATGCTCAGTACCAAGGCAAGTGCCACTATCATTATATTATTTTTCATCTGTGTAGAGAATTTAATTATGTGCAAAGATATATCGGAATCTGCATACTGACACTATTCCTCCCAAATAATCAAATCCCTGTCGAGGGGAATGGAATACTGTGAGCCGCGTTCACCTGTGATGATGTAGTTGTTGGCAAGATGCTCATCGAATTTCTCAACGAATGCCTTTCTTATGCGGGCAATGTTCTCGTTGAGCGCATTTCCCAAGGGATTAACCACTTTGGTTATGGTGAGGTTGAGCCTGGCTTCTTCTGTTTGGGGGCGCAGCTGCCTATAGATGTTGAGCAGCTCGTTGTAATAATCCTGCATGTGCTTGCAGATGATACCTTCGGGATAGCGCAGGAACAGGAAATAGATGGCTTTCGGCAAGGCTCCCATCACAATCTCCATGTCGTTGTAGTCAGGAAGGAAGATGCGATAGTCGGGGGTGATGACCATGCGAGACAAGGGCTCCTGCTTGTCGATGAACTCATGTATCGCCATCAACGAGACACCTCTGAGCCTGAGACTCTCGACGGTCCTACGCAGTTCACGCAGCACTTTTTCTGTCTCGATAAGGCTCTGCTCCTCGGCCAGTTCCTCCGCTGTCTTCGCTTCACCAGACGCGTCGGAACAGGAGGCATCATCCTTGTTGAATCGAGACATAAACCGCCTCAGCAATCCCTTGTTGCTGCTTGAAGCTTTTGGCTTGCTACGAAGGCTACTTTTTTCTTCAGCAGGAGGTGCATAGGATGGGCAAGACGAGGACATGTAATCGGGTGCAAAGTCTTCAAGTCTTTGGTGTTTACAAAATGCTTCCTGTTCTAAAGACTGTATTTCGTAAAACTCACGATAATATGCTTCACTTTCCTGCAAAAAAACCTTCAGGTCTTCAATAGATTCCGATTGATTGAAATCTATGTCAGACAGCGGCATCTGCAAGAAAGTGACATCGCCACCATATCCTTCTAGCTGTCCATCAAAAATGATTGATGGCTTGAGATTACGCCTCGTCTCCTCATCTGAAATATAGGGAACAAGCGCATTACTCTGCACCTCCGACACAAGCAGGTTGGGCGACAGGTAAGGAGCATAGTACCTGACTTGTGCTTCCACATCATGTTCTCTCCGCAGGTATGGCAGGTAGTAGAATTCCATGCCCATCTGAGCAAACATGGATTTCAAGTCGTGATAGCGACTGCGGATGAAGTGATTCGCTTCCGCGTCATAGCCGTTCTCGATGTAGAATACCTGATTGCGGTCTGGTCGGAATGGTAATTCCTTGAAATGTAATTCGTTTACTGCCATACTTTAGGTGTTTTCTATTCATTATGAAAAAATTCAAAAGCAGATTCCATCCATTTTTAATAGAACCCACCTTTATTTGTGGGCTGGCAAGGACAAACTTGCCAGCGCCATGGTTGTTAAAACATTCCAAACAGCTTGCCCAGAAAGCCATTCTTTTTCGGTTCCTCTGGCTCTTTCGGTTCCTCTGGCTCTGATGTAGGTTCGTCGTCATCTGCAAAATAGTCGTTGGTCTCTTCCATGGAGCTGGCAGGGGATGCCATTTGACAGGCCATTTTGGCGTAGTAATTGCTGCGGCTTGAGTTTTCCTTTAAGAACATGACTTTGGTCTCTTCGGCATTTGCCGAGAAACGGAGCGTGTTGCGAACGCCAATCTTTCCAGCTACAGCCTTCACATCCTGGTCAGCACCGATGTAAGTGAATGTCCACCCCATCTGACGGAGTTCCTCGACGAGCGACTTGATCTGCTCGCCACTCCATGTGCGGGAAGCATTCTCGTAGCCATCGGTAATCACGGTCACCAGAACTCTGTCGCCGTGGGTCACCTTCTGCTGGAGTTCGCTGATGCAAGTGCCCATGGCATCGTAGAGGGCTGTGCATCCGAGCAGAGGATAGTCTTCTTTGGTGATGTTGCGAGCCTCTGCAATGGGGACTGCTGAGTATATGCGGTTGAGGAAGTTCTTGCCGGCACTGAACGAAGCCAGGGAGACATACTGGAGCAGTTCGGGGTGTTCCTGCTGTGCCATGCGGATGGTGGCGAGTGTTTCGTTTACGCCTGTGAGCGCCTGTGTGTAGATTGATTCCATCGAACCTGATGCGTCAAGAATAACGAGGTTGTAAATTTTCTGAGTTTCCATAATCTTGAATTTTAATTGTTGTACTTCTTGTTGTTTGACGATGCAAATATACGTTTTCTATCATCAAGATTCCAAGAAAAAACATTTTGCAAGACTTGCAAAACCGAAATCTCGCTTCTCAAGCATCTTTCCGAAGGTCATCTCACCTCAATCGTTCCCGTCAGGCGGATGTCTTCCGACGAGGCTCCCACCATGAGGGTGAACGTGCCGGGCTCCACGACGAAATGGTTGTCTCTGTTCCAAAGCCCCAACTCCTGCGGCGTGAGCGTGAATTGCACTTCCTTGGTCTCACCGGGCTGCAGGTGGATTCTCTCAAATCCGCGCAACTCCTTCACATAGCGCGTCACACTGCTCACGTCGTCGCGGATGTAGAGCTGCACCACCTCGTCGCCCGCAAGCGAACCGGTGTTGGTGACGCGGCACGATACCGTGGTCTGACCCTGCACGCCGATTACCGGATTGCTCACTTTCAGGTCGCTGTAGCCGAAGGTGGTGTAGCTGAGGCCGTAGCCGAAGGGGTAGAGCACGCGCGACACACGGACGTGGCTGTCGGTGTCGCTGCCCGGCTTCATGGGGAAGGCAAAGGGTATCTGTCCCACCGTCTTGGGGAAGGTGACTGCCAGGCGGCCGCCCGGGTTGTAGTCGCCGAAGAGCACGCTGGCGATGGCCTGCCCCGTGAACTCACCGGGGAACCAGCCGTGCACGATGGCCTTCACGTATTTCTGTGCCCAGTTGATGGTGGAGGCGCGGCCGTCTATCATGACCAGCACCACCGGTTTGCCCGTGGCGCAGACGGCTTCCAAGAGCTGTTGCTGCCTGCCGCAGAGATCGAGGGAGGTGCGCGAATAGGCCTCGCGCACGGTAAGCTCGTTGCCGCCCAGCACCATGACGGCCACGTCGGAGGCCGCTGCAAGGGCCACTGCCTCGTCTATCATACGCTGCTCTTCGGCATCGAGCGGCACGTGGTACAGTTCGCTCTCGGGGAAATACTTGTCGATAATCTCACAGCCCTTGGCATAGCGCACTTCCGAGTCCGGCAGCAGTTGTTTGATGCCCTGATAGACCGAGGTGAGCGGCGCGTTGGCAGGACCGTAGCGGCTCTCCAACAGCTTCACCTCATCGGCATTCGGACCTATCACGGCAATCTTGCCCGTCTGCTTCGACAGGGGCAGCATGCCGTCTTCATTCTTCAGCAGCACCACGCACTCCTGGGCGGCACGCAGGGAGAGGGCTTTCGCCTCGTCGGTGTGGATGAAACGCTCCGGGTCCTTGGTGTTGCCTTTGTAGGGGTTGTCGAAGAGGCCGAGCCAGAACTTCACGCGCAGCACGTCGGACACACG
>CAJONT010000327.1 GCA_905235975.1 uncultured Prevotella sp. | reverse complement strand
GTATAAATTGAAAACCGTCAAATTGTAAACGACAATGGGAAATCAGAAAGCATTCCTCGAGATACACCGTCAGGAGGCCGGATACCGCCCCCTACACGATAGAATACATGACTTCGGCGAGGTGGAGCAGACGCTCAACAGCCGCGACCGTAAGTTGCAGGCCTCGCGCTGCATGGACTGCGGCGTGCCCTTCTGCCACTGGGCCTGCCCCTTGGGCAACAAACCCCCAGAGTGGAACGATGCCCTCTGCCGCAGCGAGTGGGAGAAGGCGTTCCGCCTCCTTTCCTCTACAAACCCCTTTCCTGAGTTCACCGGCCGTGTCTGTCCCGCCCTGTGCGAGAAGGCCTGCGTGCTGAACCATGTGTTTCATGAGCCCACCACCAACCGCGAGAACGAAGCTGCCATCACCGAGAAGGCCTTCGTAGAGGGGTATATCACCGCCCGCCATCCCCAGCGCAACGGCAAGAAAGTGGCCGTGGTGGGTGCCGGCCCCTCCGGCCTCGCTGCCGCAAATGCACTGAACCAAATGGGCTATGAGGTGACCGTCTACGAGCAGAACGAGGCCTGCGGCGGACTTCTCCGCTACGGCATACCCAACTTCAAGCTCAACAAGACGCTTATCGACCGGCGCATCCGCCTGCTTAAAGAAGAAGGGCTCACCTTCTGTTACGGTCAGCACATAGACGACATGACAGCACTGTCGCAGCAGCACGATGCCGTGGTAGTGGCCACCGGCACGCCCACTGCCCGCGACCTCAACGCCCCGGGCCGCGACCTCAAAGGCGTGCACTTCGCACTGGAGCTTCTCGCACAGCAAAACCGCGTGCTTGCCGGTATGGAGTTTACCAAGGAAGAGCGCATCACTGCCAAGGGAAAAGACGTGCTCGTCATTGGCGGCGGCGACACCGGCAGCGACTGCATAGGCACTGCCCACCGCCAGGGCTGCAAGAGCGTGACACAGATAGAAATCATGCCCAAGCCCGTGGAGGGTCCCACCGATCCCGCCAATCCCTGGCCCAACTACCCGCGCACACTCAAGACCACCTCGTCGCACGAAGAAGGCTGCATCCGTATGTGGAACATCAACACCCTCGAGTTTCTCGGCAAGGACGGCCGACTGACAGGTGTCAGGGTGCAGGAGATAGACTGGGAGCCGAACCCTGCCGGCGGTCGTCCCATCATGGTGGAGAAAGGCAAGCCCACCGTCATCAAGGCCGAACTGGCACTACTGGCCATGGGTTTCCTGAAGCCCACCCATCCGCAATATCCGGAGAATGTGTTTGTGTGTGGCGATGCCGCCAACGGCGCAAGCCTTGTGGTACGCGCCATGGCATCGGGTATCGAAACAGCCAAACGCATCAATGACTACCTGACAAAATGAAGAAGATACGATTCACCAAGATGCACGGCTGCGGCAACGACTACATCTATGTCAACACGATGGAGCAGCCCGTCAGCGACCCTGCTGCGCTCGCGCGGGAGTGGAGCGACCGCCACAAAGGCATCGGCTCCGACGGACTGGTGCTTATAGGCGCCTCCCCAATCCCCGAAGCCGACTTCTCCATGCGCATCTTCAACGCCGACGGCTCCGAGGCCATGATGTGCGGGAACGCAAGCCGCTGCATAGGCAAATATCTCTATGACAGGAAACTCACCGCGAAGACCCAGATACGTCTGCTCACCCTCTCAGGCATCAAGACCCTTCTCCTTCACGTCAGCGGCGGCACGGTAGAGAGCGTCACCGTCGACATGCTGGAGCCCACATTCGAAGACAGCCGGCTCTTCCTGCCCTACCAAGACCCGGGAAAAGGCATTTTCGTCTCAATGGGCAATCCCCACTACGTCATCTTCACCGACGATGCCGACCAGGTGGGAGAAACGGGTCCTCTCCTTGAGACGCATCCTGCTTTCCCGCAGCGCTGCAACATCGAGTTTGCCACGATACAGCCCGACGGCAGCCTACGCACTCGCGTGTGGGAGCGCGGCAGCGGCATCACCCAAGCATGCGGCACGGGCGCCTGCGCCACCGCTGTCGCCGCAGCCCTTACCGGTCGCACCGGCCGTCGCGTCCGCATCGTCATGGACGGCGGCACGCTCGATATAGAATGGCGCGAGAGCGACAACCACGTCTTCATGACCGGTCCCGCCACCATTGTCTTTGACGGTGAAAAAGAAACAACCACCTAACCCCACCCCATTATGGCATTAGTAAACGAACATTTCCTCAAACTGCCAAACAACTACTTGTTTGCCGACATCGCGAAGAAGGTGAATGCCTTCCGCACGACCCATCCCAAGGCCGACGTCATTTCACTCGGCATTGGCGATGTGACCCAACCCCTGTGTCCCTCCGTCATCGATGCCATGCACCGCGCCGTCGACGAGATGGGTGCCGTGGAGACCTTCCGCGGATACGGTCCCGAGCAGGGTTATGACTTCCTGCGCGAAGCCATCCTGAAGAACGATTTCCTGCCCCGCGGCATACACCTTGACATCGATGAGATTTTCATCAACGACGGGGCCAAGTCGGACACGGGCAACATACAAGAGCTTATCCGCTGGGACAACTCCATCTGCGTAACCGACCCCATCTACCCCGTCTACATCGACTCGAACGTGATGATAGGACGCGCCGGCGTGCAGGAGGACGGACGATGGTCGAACGTGGTCTACCTGCCCTGTACGGCAGAAAACGGCTTCGTGCCTCAGTTGCCCGACTGCCGTGTAGACGTCATCTACCTGTGCTATCCCAACAACCCCACGGGAACGGTCATCAGCAAGCAGGAATTGCGCAAGTGGGTGAACTACGCCCTGAAAAACGACACGCTCATCTTCTACGATGCTGCCTATCAGGCCTATATCCAAGACCCTGAGATTCCACGCAGCATCTACGAGATACGCGGTGCCCGCAAGTGTGCCATCGAGTTCCACTCCTTCTCCAAGACGGCTGGTTTCACGGGTGTGCGCTGCGGCTACACCATCGTGCCCAAAGACTTGACGGCCGCCACACTCCAGGGCGAGCGCATCCCCCTCAACCCCTTGTGGAACCGCCGCCAGTGCACCAAGTTCAACGGCACGAGCTATATCTCCCAGCGTGCCGCCGAAGCCATCTACAGCCCCAAGGGGAAAGCGCAGGTAAAAGCCGTAATCGACTACTACATGCAGAATGCACGCAACATGCTGGCCTCCTTCAGGAGCCTCGGCCTCACCTGCTACGGCGGCGAGAACGCCCCCTATATCTGGATGCGCACACCCGGCAGCACCTCTTCCTGGCAGTTCTTCGAAGAACTGCTCTACGGCGCCCATGTGGTCTGCACCCCGGGCGTAGGCTTCGGTCCCTCCGGTGAGGGCTATGTACGCTTCACCGCCTTCGGCAACCATGAAAAGACCGAGGAGGCGATACGGCGAATAGAAAAATGGATTAGATAAATTACCTATATTTTTACAACACGGATTATGGAAACATTAAGATTTCAGGTAGTAGGAGAGGCTTTCAAGAAGAAGCCGCTCGATGTGAGAGTTCCCGACGAGAGTCCCGCTCAGTATTTCGGCAGCAAGGTGTTCAACCGCGAGAAGATGTACAAGTATCTGCCGAAGGATGTCTATGAAAAGATGATAGACGTGATAGACAACGGTGCCACACTCGACCGCGACATGGCCGATGCCGTGGCTGCCGGTATGAAGCAGTGGGCCACGGACAACTGCGTGACACACTACACCCACTGGTTCCAGCCCCTGACCGAAGGTACCGCCGAGAAGCACGACTCGTTTATCGAGCACGACGGAAAAGGCGGCATGGTAGAGGAGTTCAGCGGCAAGCTGCTCGTACAGCAGGAGCCCGACGCCTCGTCCTTCCCCTCGGGCGGCATCCGCTCGACGTTCGAGGCGCGCGGTTACTCGGCCTGGGATCC
>CAJONT010000326.1 GCA_905235975.1 uncultured Prevotella sp. | reverse complement strand
TGTAGACATCGAGATTCACATAGGTAACATCCTCCATACGCACCTCGGAAGGATGGCCCACACGGTGGTTGCGGTCGGTGTAGAGTTTGCGGTCGTCCCAATGGCCAGCCGAGGCAGCCATCGTGCCGGGTGCGACGAACAGCACGCCCCGTCCGCTCTCGTCGGTCAGGGAGAGCCACTCCACGTCCTCCTTGTTGCCGGTCTCCTGGGGCAGCATGTTGGGTGTCCACTGTTCGGTGACGGTGCTCTTCCACAGGCCGAAGAAGGCAGACTCCTTGCGGTCGCGGTAGTTGTCGTGCGGGCCGCGGCCCAGCCAGGTCATGTGTTCGAACTGTCCTGGCATGACGAAGCGGTAGCCCACGCGCGGCAGTTCGCTGCCCTTCTCGTTAGGATCGATGTCGGCGCTGAAGACGACAGGTCCGTTGTTCATGATGGTGAACTTCTCGACGGTGGTGAAGGACATCGAGCCCTTCTCGCTCTTGTAGAGGTTTGTGAAGCACACGTCGACTGATGTGCCGTTGTTCTTGTATTCGGTCTTCTGGTTGTAGCACACGAGGTGGCGCAGGCCCTGCTTGTCCCAGCGTTCCTGGTCGTTGTTCTCGCCGCCGTGGGGTGTGCGGAACACGTTCAGTTCGAACATGGGATTGGACAGTTTGTCGACGAGGCATCCGTTCTGGAAGAAGACGAAATTCTTTCCGTAGGACACCGTGAGGCATCCGTCCTTCTCTTCAACCTTCATCTTCTCGCCGTTGGCATCGGGCGCCACGGGCGCCTTCGTCATGTCGTGGAGTCCGCGCAGTTCAAACTCCTCGCATGCCACCTCATAGCCTTTCTCCGCCCAGAGGGTGGCTTCCTTCTGCCGCACGCTGAAACGGACTGCCGAATGACTGCCGTCGACCGTCAGTTCCTCTGTCGTCATGGGCTTCCAGTCGCCCTGCTGCAGGCCGTTGTCGACATACACATAGAAGATGTCGAAGTCCTGTCCGGGTGTGCGGAACTGACGCTTGTTTTTCAGCGTCACCTTGCCGTCGTTCAACACGAAGTCGACGGGTTGGTAGACCTTTTTCATTTCGAGGCTCTTAGCCGATATGCTGTTGTCGGGGAACACCACGCCATTGATTACCACATCGTAAGGACGGTCGCCGAAGTCGCCACCGTAGAGGAAATCCTTTCCGTCGTAGAGGCCGTGGTCCTGGAATTGCCAAAGAAATTCGCCGGTGAGAGCCGGATAGTTTTCATAGAGGTCGAAATACTCGCGCTGGCTGCCCAAGGAGTTGCCCCTTGCGCTGTTGTTCTCGCACATGATGAAGGGTTTCGGTTTCTCCCCCCGCTTCACTTTCTCCTGCGCCTCACGGGCATAACGCTCCACCGCTCCGAGGCTGGCATACATACGGCTGAAGGTCTGGGCATAGTCGGAGTTGCCCTCGTAGTGTGTGATGCGTGTCGGGTCATACTTGGCGATGCTGTCGGCCACATACCGGAAGTTCTCGCCTCCGCCGCTCTCGTTGCCAAACGACCAGCAGAAGATGCAGGCATGGTTGCGCAGTGTCTGCAGTTGCCGCACGTTGCGCGACACCATCGCCTCGCGAAAGGCCGGTTCCTTGGATATGCTCATGTCGCCGTGGCACTCCACGTCGGCCTCAGCCAGCACATAGATGCCGTACTGGTCGCAAAGGTCGTAGAAATAGGGGTTGTCGGGATAGTGCGAGGTGCGTACAGCGTTGACGTTGAGGCGCTTCATGGTAAGCACGTCTTGCAGTGTCTCCTCCTTTGTGATGGTGCGCCCCGTCCACCGGCTGTTGTCGTGTCGGTTGACGCCGTGGAGGATGATGCGCTCGCCGTTGATGAGGAGGGCACCGTCGTCGCGCACGCTCACGGTGCGGAAGCCCACCTTCGCCGTGCGTCGGTCGACCACCTTCTTGCCGTGCATGAGAGAGATGCAGAGGTCGTAGAGCTTGGGGGTCTCTGCCGACCACGGCTCTACCCCCTTGATATTGTTGAAAGCCACCACCCCATTGGCCACGGTACCCGAAGCCAGGATGCGCTGTCCGTCGCGTAACTCAGCCGTCACGGTGCCCTTCCCTTTCACTTCCACCTGCAGCTGTGCGTTGTTTAAAGAAGGTGTATGGAAGAAGAAATCCATGATACGGTCTTTCGGTGCCGACCAGAGGAACACATCGCGCTCGATGCCCGTCAGTCGCCAGTAGTCCTGACACTCCAAGAAGGAGCCGCTGGTGAATCGGTAGCACCTCACGGAGAGCGTGTTCTCCCCCTTCTTATTGAGATAAGGCGTGATGTTCCACTCCGAGGGCAGGAACGAGTCTTCGGCATAGCCCACGAAATGGTCGTTCACCCATACGTAGTAGCCATGGCCCGCCCCGTTGAAGCGCACGAACACATCGCGGCCCTTCCACTCACGGGGTACGGAGAACGTGCGGCGGTAGGTACCCACAGGGTTCGTCATCTCGCCCGAATAGGTCCAGTCATTAGGACGTTCCGCCATCACGCTCCATGTCTTGCGGTCGAACTTGAACGGATAGGTGAAGTTGACATAGAGCGGTTTGTCCCACTGCTTGCCGTTGCGCCAGCCGTAGATTTGCCACGGGCAGGGCACGGTGATGTCGGTCCAAGGCTGCGCCTGAGCATCCGGATTGGGCTGCCACTGGAACTGCCATGTGCCGTTCAGGCTCATGTAGAAAGGCGACTGCTCAATGGTCTGATAGTCGGCCGTAGCCTGCGGGAGTTCGAGCGTGTGCGCCGCCTCACGGTTCAGTTGAAAGACAGCCGGGTCGTTCCACTCCGTGAGACTTTGGGCATGAAGAGGGGCGACGGCGACAAATGCGAGCCACCCCGCCACGAGTATGTTCCCTCTCATATTGTTATCTCTTGTTATTCAACACTTTACATAGCGCCTCCATGAGCGTGCAGCCCGTGATGTGCGCATTGAGGGCAGAAGGTTCGCTATCCGGCTGCGGGTTGCGCCACCGTCCGCCATAGAGCATCGTCTGCGTATTCAAGCCTTGCCGCGCGAGCACCGTGGCACTGTGCAGCATGTAGTCGGTAAATTCCTTTCGCACGGCATTGTCCAGTTCGGGCAGTACGAGGAGGTTGGCTAAGTAGCGGAAGAAAATGCCATGGAAGAGCGCCCCGTCGTCGCGGGTGGCATCGGGCAGCACGCCATCGTTGCGCCGGCTCATCTCTCCGGTGGTGTAGCGTGTGGTCAGAATGGCATCGTCGAGGAGCGAGCGGTCGTGCGTCAGTCGGAAGAGTTCCACGGCAGCACCTATGAAGGTGCCCTGGTTGTAGCTCAGGCTGAAGCGTCCGAGCCGTCCCGACTGATTCATGTTGTCGAAGATGGCACCCGTTTCAGCGTCCCAGAGATATTTCCGTTCCCACTGGTAGATTTTCCATGCCTCATCCTGATACTCAGCCGCCGTTTTATTTTTTTCATACTGTGCGTCGACCGATGCAAATTGAGCCAGTCGTGCCGCGATGATGGCAGCAGGTCCGTTGGAGCAGGCATTCTTTGATTTAGACACATCGGTCTTCCACGTGATGCCCCCATGCCAGGGTTCCTCGTCCTCCGGGCTCCACTGCGACCATATCCAGTCGCCATAAATCTG
>CAJONT010000325.1 GCA_905235975.1 uncultured Prevotella sp. | reverse complement strand
TGCTTTTCCTGTGAAGAAACACTACACCCGCCCACCATCGAAAGGATGGCTGGCGGGTGCGGTGGGTCATAACGTGGGCGTTTAGAGCCTATACCAGGTGGCTGATGAGGGACTCACGGTCGCCGGGCAGCATGTCGATGACGGGTATTTCTATCATGGTGTAGCAGCCCGGCTGCTGGCGCAGCGAGGCGCGTGCCACATTCACCAGCACCTGGCCGGTAAGTGCCGGATTGTTGATGCTCATGTTGAACTCTAATCGTTGGTTCTGCGTCTGTCCGCTCACGCCTTTGCGCACTAAGTTCACACCGTGCCCCATGTCGCGCACGTCGTCCACCGACGGCACTTCAAACACATGGGTCTCGTCACTGGCAAAGTAGGGGTCTGCCTTGATGGCGGCAGTCACCTCTTCGAGCGAGGCTCCCTCTTCAAGTTCTACATACACCATGCGGCGGTGCAGTCCTTCGCCTTTCGGTATGGTCATGGAGAGTGCATTCTTCACACCTTTCTTGGAGCGCACGCACACCGAGTGTCCCATCGACATGCCGGGGCCGAAGTTGGTGTAGGAGAGTCCTTTGGGGGCAAGGCTCTGCATCAGTGTGCGCACGATGCTGTCGGAACCCGGATCCCAGCCGGCGGCTATCACCGACACGGTGCCTGTCTCCTTG
Source organism: uncultured Prevotella sp. (assembly GCA_905235975.1). Lineage (GTDB taxonomy): Bacteria > Bacteroidota > Bacteroidia > Bacteroidales > Bacteroidaceae > Prevotella. The sequence goes on along the minus strand of CAJONT010000325.1, from coordinate 20,436 downwards.
CAGATGGGCATGAGTGCTGCGCGGTAGTCGAGGATGCTGGTGTGGATGTCGAAACTGTCCACGGTGTTGATGCCCAAGGGGAGGATTTTCTTCGCATATTCTTCGCAGCTGCGGGTGGGGGTGGCAAGGATGGCTACGTCCACTTGCTCCAGTTCGGTGATGTCTTTCACCACCTTGTATTGGGCCAGTTCGGCGGGGCAGTCTTCTGCTCCTCTGCGACGTACTATGCCGGCTATCTCAAAGTCGTTGGCGGCCTCCAAAGCCTGTACCGTAAATTTGCCTATGTTGCCGTAACCCACAACGGCGGCTCTGATTTTCTTCATCTTTTCTTCCTTTTTTGTTGTTTGAAATGTGATTTTTGTGCAAAAATACACTATTTTGACCGAAAAACTGTCATTTTGCCATATTATTTTGTCTTTTTCATACAAAAAGTTGAGGCAAGGTGTGCCTGCCTCAACCTAAATATATGTCAGAGGAAAGAATTTACTGCCTCTTGCCTCCGAAAGTGCCACTCTTGTTGTTGTTGCCCGTGGAGGGACGGCTGTTACCCGTGGAGGGGCGGCTGTTACCCGTGGAGGGGCGGTTGTTGCCCGTAGAGGGACGGTTGTTACCTGTAGAAGGACGGTTGTTACCTGTAGAAGGACGGTTGTCGTTCGTAGAGGGACGACCCATTGAGCTCCCGTCGTGGGGCGGCATGTCGTTGCTGCGCGGCTTGAAGTGGTTGTTGATGGGTTTGTCGAAGTCGCGGCCTCTGTAGTAGCTCGACGAGGAGCGGTTGTGGCCCCCGCGGTAGCTGCTGTAGGCAACGGGACGGTCGCGGTAGAACTGTGTCTTGCCGTAGTGGGTATAGATGCTGAAGTACCATCTGTTGCGGCTGTACTGTACAGGGCGATAGAAGTAGCTCAGCTCCAAGTAGCGGTCATACTGCCAGTTGGTGAGCACGTAGCGCAGGTCGGCATTGCGGCGGCTCCAGTAGGCACCGAAGATAGAGCTGCTTGTCACGCTGAGATAGTAGTCGAGGTTTATCTCGTATACGGCCTCATACTGGTTGTAGCTCAGGTCCAATTCGTAAGCCATCTTGTCGGTCAGGAAAAGAGCCTCATCTCTTGCCTGGGTGTAGGTCATGGCCGAGACAGTGGTGACTATCGTCATCAAGACTGTCATTATCATCATTCTTTTCATAGTCGTATATATTTAAAAAGGTGAATAATTTATGTGCTTTGTTTCTTCATTTGCAAAAGTAATGCTTTTTTCATCATTCTCCAAGAGATATTCCTCTATATTTTGGTAGGATTATTCCTCTTCTTGCGGGGGAATCCCCCTCTCGCTGCGATGGCTTTTAGTTGATTCTCGTAAAAACACGTGTGTGGCGGTTGTCAATAGTTGTCGTTAGTGCCCCACTACTTCCCCTGCCAATTTTCACTAATAAAATGCAATAAAGCGCGCGCAGACTCGTTAATTAAGCGTATATATACAAAAAACGAGAAGAATGATAGAATATATTAGGGGCGAATTGACCGATCTCACCCCTGCTGTCGCTGTTGTCGAAGCAGCAGGTGTGGGGTATGCACTCAATATTTCGCTCAATACATTTACGGCCATACAAAACAAAAAAGAGGTGAAACTCTACGTGGCCGAGGCTTTGGTCACCGGCGGGCGCGACGATTCCTTCACACTCTACGGATTCGCTACACGCGAAGAACGCACACTCTATGACCTGCTCATCTCCGTATCCGGTGTGGGGGCTAATACGGCACGCATGATGCTCTCCTCGTTCACACCCGCTGAACTCAGTGACGCCATCAACACCGGCAACGAACGTCTGCTCAAAGGAGTGAAAGGCATCGGACTGCGTACGGCACAGCGCATCATCGTGGACCTGCGCGACAAGGTGGCATCGCTCGACCTCGGACCCGAACAGCCGGGACGCTCCCTATCGCCCGGTCCACAGGTGAACAAGGAAGTGCGCGACGAAGCCGTCGGCGCCCTCACCATGTTGGGATTCTCGCCCGCACCTACTGCTAAGGTGGTGACGGAAATCCTGAAACAGCAACCCGACCTGCCCGTAGACCAGGTAGTGAAACAGGCCCTCAAACAAATTAAGTAAAAATCCTGCGCCGCAACGTAATGAGACTCAACACACGGATTATAGGCATCCTTCTTTTCCTGTGCGCCATCGGAGTGATGGCGGGCAATGCCCTGTCCGTGCCCCAAGACGACAGAACGCGGCGCAACCGTCAGCAACAACAACAGCAGCAAAGCGGCGACGACAAAGACAAGAAACAGGATGGGGTGAAGGAACAACCCGTCTTGGACAAAGACGAAGACATTCCCGACTCGCTGTTAAACCCCCGTTGGGCCATCCAGCGCACCGTGCCCATCACCGAGGATGACCTGCAGCAGGGACATGCCGACCTGAAACGCCCCGACAACATGACGCAGCAGGTGGTCTACAACGACACTCTCGACCGCTATGTCTTCGGCAACAAAATCGGCGGCTCCTACGTCTACTCACCCATCATGATGACTTACGACGAGTATTTCAAGTGGAGTGAGAAACAGGCACTGCGCAAATTCTTCAGCGACAAAAACCAAGAGGTGGCAGAGAAGCAGGGCAAAGAGAAATTCGACTTCACCGATATGCACTTCGACCTCGGACCCGCAGAGAAAATCTTCGGCCCCGGCGGTGTGCGCATCAAGACGCAGGGTACTGCCGAACTCAAGTTCGGTGCCACCCTGAAGAACATCGACAACCCCTCGCTGCCCATTCGCAACCGCAAGACCACCACGATGGACTTCGACGAGAAGATAAACCTCAGCGTAAATGGAAAGGTGGGCGACAAGGTGAACATGAACCTCAATTACAACACCGATGCTACCTTCGAATTCGACTCGCAGAGCCTCAAACTGAAATATGAGGGCAAGGAAGACGAGATTATCAAACTCGTGGAGGGTGGTGATGTGTCGTTCCCTGCCAATTCGTCGCTCATACGAGGCGCAAGCTCCCTCTTCGGCATCCGTACCGATATGCAGTTCGGAAAACTCAAACTGCAGTCGGTGGTCTCTCAGAAAAAGTCCTCGTCGAAGAGTGTCTCTTCGAAAGGAGGCGCGCAAGTGACCAATTTTGAGATAGACGCTGCCAACTATGAAGAAAACCGCCATTTCTTCCTCTCCCACTACTTCCGCGACAACTACGACGAAGCCATGAAGACGCTGCCCAACCTCACCACCGGCGTCAAAATGAACCGTGTGGAGATATGGGTCACCAACAAAACGTCCAACGCCACCAACACCCGCAACATCATCGCGCTGTCCGACCTCGGTGAGGCCAACGGTCCCATGCCGCCCTCCAATAATGCCAACAGCCTCTATCAACAGCTCACCACCACCTACAATGCGGCACGCGACATCGACCAGACGTCTGTCACCCTCGATGGTGCCTTCGTGGGCGGTTCCGACTATGAGAAAGTGCAGAGCGCACGACTTCTCCCGTCGTCGGAATATACCGTCAACACGGCCCTCGGATACGTGTCGCTCAACACCACCCTGCAAACCGACCAAGTGCTGGCCGTGGCCTTCGAATACACCTATGGAGGTGTCGCCTATCAGGTGGGTGAGTTTGCCAGCGACGTCCCCGACGCCACCAAGTGCCTCTACGTAAAATCGCTCAAGAACACCAGCAACAACCCGCAGCAGACCAACTGGGACCTCATGATGAAGAACGTGTACTACCTCTCCTCCACGGTGGAGAAAGACAAGTTCCGTCTCGACATCAAGTACCAGAGTGATACCGCGGGCGTGTACATTACTTATATTCCTGAGCCGCAGGTGAAGAACCAGACCATCATAAAAGACATCGATGCCGACCGCCTCGACAACAACATGAAGGTGCACTCCAACGGCTATTTCGATTATGTGGAAGGCTACACTGTGTCGAAAGGACGCGTCTTCCTGCCCAAGGCAGAACCCTTCGGCGATTATATGCTCAAGTACCTCGTCTCAAAGGGCGTGCCCGTGGCCACCGCACAGAAATATGCCTTCACCGAACTCTATGACTCCACGAAGACCGTGGCCAAGCAGATTGCAGAGAAAGACAAGTATGTGCTCATGGGACAGTACCGAGGCGCTTCGGCCAATACCTACTCGCTCGGAGCCTATAACGTGCCGCAAGGCTCCGTGGTGGTCACTGCTGGTGGCGTGACACTCACCGAAGGCTCCGACTATACCGTCGACTACTCTGCGGGCGAGGTGACGATTATCAACCAGAGCATCATCGATGCCAAGACCGATGTGAATGTCTCCTACGAGAGCAACACCGACTATGGACAGGCACGAAAGACAATGGTGGGCTTGAACTGGGAGTACGACTTCACCAAGGACTTCCAGATGAGCGGTACCTTCCAGCACCTCTCTGAGCAGGCGCTCACCACCAAGGTGTCGATGGGCTCCGAACCGCTCAACAACACCCTCTGGGGCTTGAATCTCAACTGGAAGAAAGAAAGCCAGTGGCTCACCAACATGCTCAACTATGTGCCCTTCCTCCATGTGTCGCAGCCCTCCAACATCTCCCTGAAGGCAGAGTTCGCACAGCTCTTGGCAGGACAGAGCCACGGCACACAAGACAATGCCTCTTACCTCGACGACTTCGAGAATACCAAGAACGCCATCGATGTGTCGGCACCTACTTCCTGGATTATCTCCAGCGTGCCTACCATGTTCAGTGAGTACAAAGACAAGGTATCCCTCACCGCCGGCTACAACAGGAGCCTCTTGGCATGGTACACCATCGACCCTCTCTTCACACGCCGCAGTTCCTCGCTCACACCGGGACATATCAGGAGCGACCTCGAACAGCTCTCCAACCACTATGTGCGAGAGGTCTATGTGCGAGAGCTGTACCCCAACCGCGACCAGAGCAGTTACAGCGGCGCCACCTCCACGCTGCCGGTGCTCAATCTGGCCTATTATCCCACCGAACGCGGTCCGTACAATTTCAACCCCGACCTGAACAGAGACGGCTCGCTCAATAACCCCACCCGCAAATGGGGCGGTATGATGCGCAAACTCGACACCAGCGATTTCGAGACCGCCAACATCGAGTATATTGAGTTCTGGATGCTCGACCCGTTCATCTACTCCAAAGACAGCCCCGAAGCCTCACAATTCGGAGGCGATTTATATATCGACCTGGGCGAGATGAGCGAAGATGTGCTCCCCGACGGAAAGAAATTCTACGAGAGCGGTCTGCCCGTCGACGGGTCTGAAAGCTATACCTTCACACAGTGGGGAAAAATCCCCACCAGGACCAACGATATCTATGCCTTCGCCACCACAAACGGCTCCAGGCAGCAACAAGACTTGGGCTACAACGGCCTCAACGACCAGGAAGAGCTCTCTTTCGAGCCTTATCAGGATTTCATCAATGCCGTGAGGTCAAAAGTGAGTCAGGAGGTGCTCGACAGCATCCTGAGCGACCCTGCCAACGACAACTACCACTACTTCAGGGGAAGTGACTTCGACCAGATACAAGCGTCTATCCACCAACGCTACAAGCGCATCAACAACCCGCAGGGCAACTCACCCGACTCCAACACGCGCACGGAGAGCTACGATACCTCCTATAAGACCACACCCGATGTGGAGGACATCAACCAAGACTACACGCTCAACGAATATGAGAAATATTACGAGTATCATGTGTCCATACGGCCGGAAGACATGGTTGTGGGACATAATTACATCGTTGACAGCAGGGTGGGCTCGGGTACGCTGCGCAACGGCGAAAGCTACGACGTGACATGGTACCAGTTCCGCATCCCCCTCGACCAGTTCGAACGGCGCGTGGGCTCCATCAGCGACTTTACCTCCATACGCTTCATGCGTATGTTCCTCACAGGTTTTGAGAAACCCATTATCCTGCGATTCGGAAGCCTCGACTTGGTGAGAGGCGAGTGGCGCGTCTATACGCAGAACCTCACCAACAGCAGCAGCAACTCGGGCTATATGTCGGTAAGCGCCGTCAATATCGAAGAGAACAACGACAAGGAACCGGTCAACTACGTCTTGCCGCCGGGCATCTCACGTGTCCAAGACCCCACGCAGCCGCAGTTGGTGGAGAGCAATGAGCAGGCCCTGAACATGGTGGTGAACAACCTGGGTACAGGAGAGTCGAAGGCCGTCTACAAGAACACCACCCTCGACCTCAGACAGTATCGCCGCCTGCAGATGTTCGTCCACGCCAACCACATGCTGGAAAACGTCACCAACCTGAGCGACAACCAGCTGGCCGTCTTCATCCGACTGGGCAGCGACTACAAGAGCAACTACTATGAGTATGAGGTGCCCCTCAAACTCACACCGCCGGGACACTACGACAAATATTCTTCTACCGACAAACGCATCGTGTGGCCGGAGGAGAATATGATAGACATCCCGTTCTCTCTCTTCACCACCGTAAAGAAAGAACGCAACATTGCCAAGGCCCAGGGCAACGCCTCCTACAACCAGGCCTTCTCCATTTACGACGACGAAAAGCCCTCCAACCGCATCTCCGTGATGGGTAACCCCTCGCTCGGCGAGGTGAAAACCATGATCATCGGTGTGAGGAACCTGTCGGCCGACCCCAAGTCGGGTGAAGTGTGGGTGAACGAACTGCGACTCAAAGAGTACAACAACGAGGGCGGCTGGGCGGCACAGGGCAACCTCAATGTGCAGATGTCGGATTTCGGCAGCGTCAACGTGACCGGCAAATACCTCTCCGAGGGATTCGGAGGACTGGAAGAGGGCGTCAGCCAGCGAAGGACCGACAACCTCCTCAATGCCAACCTTACTACGAATCTGGAACTGGGCAAGTTCTTCCCCGAGAAGGCAAAGGTGTCGGCACCGCTCTACTACTCCGTCTCCAAAGAGCGTACCACGCCCAAATACAATCCGCTCGATACCGATATGCTCCTTGACGATGCCCTCGAAGGTGCCACCCAGCACGAACGCGACTCCATCGAGTCCATCGCCATCACCACGACCACCAATACCAACTTCTCGCTCACTAACATGAGGGTGGGCATCCAGACAAAAGGACACCCCATGCCCTACGACCCCGCCAACTTCTCCTTCTCCTACAGCCACTCGCACCGAAACACCGAAGGTGAGACCACTGTCTATGAGAACGAAGACCAGTGGAAAGGCTCTATCGCATATAGCTGGACACCCGTCATCAAGGCATGGGAACCCTTCAAGAAGAGTATCAAGAGCAAGTCGAAATATTTCGACATCCTGAAACGGTTCGGACTCAACTGGCTGCCGCAGAACATCACGTTCAACACCGACATCTTACGCAACTACTATGAACTGCAGGAACGTGACATGGAGAGTCTTGAAGACTCGCAACTGCCCCTCACCTTCAGCGAGCAGTTCCTCTGGAACAGGGATTTCACGCTGAGATGGGATCTCACCAAGAACCTGCATTTCAACTTCCAGAGCGCCACACACGCCGAGGTGGAGGAACCCTATACACCCATTAACAAAGACCTCTATCCCGACCAGTACGAGGCATGGAAAGATTCGGTGTGGACCTCCATAAAACATTGGGGCGAGCCCCTCGACTACAATCAGCAGGTGACGGCATCCTATAAAGTCCCGCTCAACCTCATTCCCATCTTCGACTGGCTCAATGCCGATGCCAACTACTCCAGCAACTACAAATGGGTGAGGGGAACCGCACTGGAAGACGGCACTTCGCTTGGCAACAACATCTCGGTCAACCGAAACTATACCCTGAACTCCACCTTGAACCTGCAGAAGCTCTACGACCACGTGCCCTTCCTCAAGGCCACCAACGACCGCTTCAGCAAGAGCAAGCCAAAGAAGGCCAACGACAAGGTGCAGAACAAGAAGACCGCTCAGACCAAGCCTGGTGTCAAGGGCAGCGGAAAGGAAGGCGATGCCAAGGGCGGCGACACCAAGGGTGGCAAAGACCCCAAGACCAACCTGCCCAAGAACCAGAAGGGCTTTGAGAAGGAAGTCACCGTAGCCGCCGATTCTTCGATCATCATCAACCACGGCAAGAAGACCAAACGTTTCGATTTCGTTGCCAAGACTGCCGACGGCAAGCCCATCAAGGTGAAATACAAGAAGGTGGACGACAACAAGATTAAGGTGTTCAATCCCACCGACTCCGCACTCAAGTTCAAAGTCACCGTCACGCCCAAAGAACCGCTCGACGACAAGGCCTGGTACCGCACCACGCAGAGCATCGCAAGGTTGCTCATGATGGTGAGAACGATGAATGTGTCGTACCGCAACCAGTACACACTCGGCCTGCCCGGATTCATGCCTACCATCGGCAACGCCTTCGGACAGCGCAGAGGGGATATACTCGCACCAGGCCTCGACTTCGGCTTCGGACTCATCGACGACGACTACATCGAAAAGGCACGCGAGAACGGATGGCTGCTCGCCAACGAAAGTGTGGCCACTCCTGCCACAACGAGCAATACCGAGGACCTGCAACTCAAGATGACGCTTGAGCCGGCGCGTGACTTGAAAATAGACCTCAACGCTTCACGCAGCGTCACCACGGCCAAGAGCATCCAGTATATGTATGTCGGCAACCCCACCACGCAGACCGGTTCTTTCAACATGACCACCATCTCTATCAAGACGGCGTTCGAAAGCGGGGGCGATGCAAATAACGGATACCAGTCGAAGACCTTCGAGAAGTTCTGCAACTCGCTGCCTCAATTCCGTGAGCGCGTGGAGGCACGATATGCGGGTGCCGTCTATCCGCAGGGCTCCTCGCTGGCTGGGGAGACCTTCGATCCTGCCAACGGTTCCGTGGGCGACTACAGTGCCGATGTGCTCGTACCGGCCTTCCTCGCTTCCTACACCAACATGGGTAGCAAGGGTTTCGACATCTTCCCGTCGCTGAGCAAACTGCTGCCCAACTGGTCGGTGCGCTACAGCGGACTGGGAAAACTGCCGTGGTTCAGCGAAATCTTCAAGAGTGTCAACCTGAACCATGCTTACAAGAGCATCTATGCCGTAGGCTCCTATGCCAGCTACAGCACCTGGCTCGAGTTTACCGATGGACTCGGCTTCATCACCGATGCCACAACCGGCAACCCTGTTCCCAGCAGTATGTTCAATGTGTCTACCGTGAGCCTCAATGAGAACTTCTCTCCGCTGCTCGGCGTGGATGTCACACTGAACAACAATCTCACCTGCAAACTGGAGTATAAGACGAGCCGTCAGCTCAGCCTCAGTATGACCAGCGTGCAGCTCAACGAGGCTACCAGCAAAGACTGGGTGCTCGGTCTGGGATACAAGATCAATGATTTCAAGTTCTTCGGCGGCGGAGCAGCTTCACACCGCAAGGTGAAGGGCAACAACAAGGGCAACGGCAAAGAAGACGATAACGATAAGAACAACAACAAACAGAGTTCTTCTACCAGAAACAACAACAACAAGGGTGGCTTCAACCATGACCTGAACCTGCGCTTCGATTTCTCTTACCGTAGGCAGGCCAGCATCAGCCGCGACATCGCCACCATGACGAGTAATGCCTCCAGCGGAAACACGGCACTGAAATTCTCCTTCTCGGCCGATTACACCCTGTCGAAACTCATGACCATGACGTTCTACTACGACCGGCAGACCAATACGCCGCTGCTTTCGGCCAACAGCTATCCTACCACCACACGCGACTTCGGCTTGAGCCTGAAGTTCTCGCTCACGCGTTAGTGCTTTTCCTTATCTTGCTTGTGCCTCACAGGGCCGGTTCTCCCTCCAACCATACTTGGCGCACTATGCGGCGGGTGTAGGCATAGGGCAGGTAGGCCACAGAGGGTATGGGCACCGTGAGCTGCAGATGGGCTTTCTTGCCCACTGCGATGGAGCCGTAGTCATGGCTCAGGCCCATGGCAGCCGCGGCATTCAGCGTGGCACCGTGGATGGCTTCTGAAGGCAGCAGACGCATGTGTATGCAGGCAAGCGATACCACAAATTTCATGTCTGCCGACGGCGTACTGCCGGGATTGCAGTCGCTGGCCAGTGCGATGGGCAGACCGCAGTCTATCATACGGCGCCCTTGTGCATAGGGCATGCGCAGGAAGAACGAGGTGCCGGGCAGCAGGGTGGGGATGGTGGCGCTTCCCCGCAGCAGGCGTAGGTCTTCGTCGGAGGCACTTTCCAAATGGTCTACCGACAGGGCCTCACAGGCCACGCCCACTTCCACACCGCCCGAGGAAGCCAACTCGCAGGCGTGAATCTTGGGACGCATGCCGTAGCGGGCTCCTGCCTCCAGGATGCGCCGCGTCTCTGCGGGTGTGAAGAATCCCTCGTCACAGAACACATCGATGTAGTCGGCCAACCCTTCTTCTCCCACAGCGGGTATCATCTCGTTCACCACCATGTCTACGTATTCGCCCTGCCTGCCTGTATAGGCACGGCCCACGGCATGGGCACCTAAGAAGGTGCTCATGATTTTCACGCGCGAGGTGGCCTTCATGCGGCGTATCACCCGCAGCATCTTCAGTTCGTCGGCGGTGTTCAGTCCGTAGCCGCTCTTTATCTCCATGCAACCGGTGCCGCAGGCTACTGCCTCTTGCAACCGTGTCATGGCTTCGGCATACAGGTCGTCCTCGCTCATCTGGTGCAGGCGGTCGGCACTGTTCAAGATGCCGCCTCCGCGTCTCGCTATCTCGGCATACGACAGTCCGCGTATCTTGTCTACAAACTCGCCCTCACGTGTTCCGGCATATACCAAATGGGTGTGGGGGTCGCACCAGGCGGGCAAGAGGGTGCCGCCTTCTGCATCTGTCACGTCGTCGGCCTCGGGCAGCGGGTCTTCCATCCTGCCGTAGGCGGCTATCCGGTCGCCGTCTGTGAGCAGCCAGGCATTTTCTATCACTCCCAAGCGGCTCATGGCTTTCCCTTCCACACGCAGGCAGTTCCTCTGCTGCAAACCAATCAGGAAACGGATGTTCTTTATCAGTCTTTTCATGGGAGAGGGTATTTGCGGATAAACTCCACCGAACGGGTTATATAGGGATACATCACCACGTCGTGGTCGATGAAGGGCACTTCCTTGCGGTAGTCGGCATGGATTTTCTCTAAGCATGGTGAGGTGTGCTGCGGACGGCGGAAGTCGAGTGCCTGGGCGGCATTCAGCAGTTCTATGGCGAGTACACGCTCCGTGTTCTCCATCACCCGTAGCAGTTTGGTGCCGGCATTGGCGCCCATGCTCACATGGTCTTCCTGCCCTTGCGAGGTGGGGATGCTGTCGGCCGACGACGGCATGCAGAGGGTCTTGCTCTGACTCACAATGGCTGCCGAGGTGTACTGGGTAATCATGAAACCGCTGTTCACACCCGGGGTGGCCACAAGGAAACTGGGCAGGCCGCGGGTGCCCGAGACGAGTTTGTAAGTGCGGCGCTCGGCTATGTTGCCCAGCTCGCTCATGGCAATGCACAGGAAGTCCATGGGCAGTGCAATCGGTTCGCCATGGAAGTTGCCGGCCGAGATGATGAGGTCTTCGTCCGGACAGATGGTGGGGTTGTCGGTGGCGGCATTTATCTCGATGTCCACTACCGACTTCACATACGAGAGGGTGTCTTTCACGGCACCGTGCACCTGGGGGATGCAGCGGAAGGAGTAGGGGTCTTGCACATGCTTCTTGGGGCGGGTGGCCAACTCGCTGCCGCGGAGCAGTTCGTTTATGCGCACGGCAGTGGCTATCTGTCCCTTGTGCGAGCGCACCAAGTGTACGGCCAGGTTGAAAGGCTCTTGCCGCCCGTCGTAGGCTTCGAGTGAGAGGGCAGCAATGACGTCGGCCCATTGGGTGATGCGCTTGGCCTGAATGAGCGACCACACGGCAAAGGCACTCATGTTCTGCGTGCCGTTAAGCAGGGCCAGTCCTTCTTTTGAAGCCAACTGAATGGGTTCCCAGCCCATCTTGTCGAGTATCTCGGCACCTGTCATGCGACGCCCCTCATATTCCACCTCGCCAAGGCCTAACAGGGGAAGGCAGAGGTGCGCCAAGGGTACAAGGTCGCCGGAGGCACCCACCGACCCTTGGTCGTAGACAATGGGGCAGATGCCATGGTTGAAGAAGTCGATGAGCCTTTGCACGGTGATGAGTTGGCAGCCGCTGTGGCCGTAGCTCAGCGACTGCACCTTGAGGAGCAGCATGATGCGTACCACCTCGCGGGGCACGGGGTTGCCTGTCCCGCAGGCGTGCGACATCACAAGGTTCTTCTGCAGTTCGGCCAACTGGTCGTTGCTGATGCTGATGTTGCAAAGTGAGCCGAAGCCTGTGGTGACGCCATAGATGGGCACCTCGCTCTCGGCTATCTTGCGGTCCAGATAGGCACGGCAGTCGCAAATGCTCTTCTTTGCTTCCTCGCCCAGCTCCAGCCGGTAGCCCTCGGTGATAATCTGGTCTATTTTGTCTTGTGTCAGGTGTCCTGCACTGATGTAGTGTGTCTTGGTCATGGTATCGGTCGTTGTGCGTCTTCTATCAGGTCGTCATCGGCGGTCTCGGGCAGGGTCACCACGAGGCCCGGCGTGCGGGCCATCTCGCGGCGTATCGCATCGTTGGAGCCTTGGTTGCGGGCCCAGCTGCGACGGGCTATGCCGTTGTTCACATCCCACAGCAGCATCTCGCGGATGCGGCGGTCGCTCTCCGGCGTACCGTCGGCCACCATGCCGAATCCGCCGTTTATCACTTCGCCCCAGCCTACACCGCCGCCGTTGTGCAGCGATACCCAGGTGGCACCGCGGAAGGCGTCGCCAATGACGTTCTGCACTGCCATGTCGGCGCAGAACTGCGAACCGTCGTATATGTTGCTGGTTTCACGGAAGGGGGAGTCGGTGCCCGATACGTCGTGGTGGTCGCGCCCTAATACCACGGGCGCTTTGAGGCGTCCTTCGCGTATGGCCTTGTTGAAGCCGAGGGCTATCTTGGTGCGCCCCTCGGCGTCGGCATAGAGGATGCGGGCCTGTGACCCCACCACTAAGTGATTGCGCCCGGCTTCCTTTATCCAATGGATGTTGTCGTCGAGCTGTCCCATGATGTCGGGGGTGGCGGTGCGCCGTATCGCTTCCAGCACCTCTACGGCGATGCGGTCGGTCTCTGCCAGGTCGGCAGGGTCGCAGGAGGTACACACCCAGCGGAAGGGGCCGAAGCCGTAGTCGAAGAACATCGGTCCCATGATGTCTTGCACGTATGAGGGGTAGCGGAACCGGCCGTCGGGCAGCAGGATGTCGGCACCGGCACGGCTCGATTCCAACAAGAAGGCATTCCCGTAGTCGAAGAAGTACATGCCGCGTGCTGTGAGGCGGTTGATGGCAGCCACCTGACGGCGCAGCGAGGCTTGTACGCAGGCCTTGAACTGTGCCGGCTCCTCGGCCATCATGCGTTTCGATGCTTCCAGACTCTGTCCTACGGGATAGTAGCCGCCTGCCCACGGGTTGTGCAGCGAGGTCTGGTCGCTGCCTAAGTCCACACGGATGTCTTCGTCGGCCAGTCGTTCCCACAGGTCCACCACATTGCCCACGTAGGCCATCGACACGGTGCGCTTCTCTGCCACCGCCTTGCGCACGGCGGGCATCAGTTCGTCGAGGTCGTAGTGCAGCTCGTCTACCCATCCTTGTTCATAGCGCTTCTCTGCGGCCTTGGGGTTTATCTCGGCCACCACGCTCACCACACCGGCTATGTTGCCGGCCTTGGGCTGTGCGCCCGACATGCCGCCCAGACCGGCTGTCACGAAGAGCATGCCGTGTGGGTCGCTCTGTCCCTCGGCATAGCGCTTGCGGGCAGCGTTCAGCACGGTGATGGTGGTGCCGTGCACGATGCCCTGCGGACCGATGTACATATAGGAACCGGCGGTCATCTGCCCGTATTGGCTCACGCCGAGTGCATTCAGCCGTTCCCAGTCGTCGGGCTTTGAGTAGTTGGGTATCACCATGCCGTTGGTCACCACGACGCGCGGGGCGCCGGGATGTGAGGGGAAGAGTCCCAGCGGATGGCCTGAGTACATCACGAGGGTCTGCTCATCGGTCATCTCGCTCAGGTAGCGCATCGTGAGGCGGTATTGTGCCCAGTTCTGGAAGATGGCACCGTTGCCGCCGTAGATAATCAGTTCATGGGGGTGCTGTGCCACTTGGGGATCCAGGTTGTTCTGTATCATCAGCATGATGGCGGCTGCCTGACGGGAGCGGTGCGGGTAGGCATCGATGGGACGTGCGTGAATGGCGTATTCGGGACGGTAGCGGTACATGTAGATACGGCCGTAGCGGCGCAGTTCCTCGGCAAATTCCGGTGCCAGGGCGGCATGCAGGTGCTTGGGTATATAGCGCAGGGCGTTGCGCAGTGCCAGCCGTTTCTCGTCGGGGGTCAGTATGTCTTTGCGCTTTGGCGCATGGTTGATATCCGGGTCGTATGCCTTGGCAGGAGGCAGCGTGTCGGGAATGCCGGCCCGGATGGCTTTTTCAAATGCTTCGTCTTTCATGGTGTGGGTGTTTTAGCTTTTATGGTCTTTTCCACTATTGTGAGAATCTCACGTTCCAGGGTGTCGGCCTCTCGCATCAGGCGGTCGGCCTCGGTGGTCAGTTGGGCTGCTTTCTCGCGGTCTTTCAGCGAGGCGGCGTTTATCTTCACGTTCAGTCCGGCACCTATTACGGCGGCACGGGCTGCCAGGGCGCCTACACCGGCATCGCTCACACTGTTGGGATTGCCCGTAAGGGCCATGTCGCGGCACAGGGCGAACACCTGGCTCGCTGTCTGCATGGTGCGCAGGGGCACTTCGGCGGCATAGCAGGTGGCGGCTTGTATGGCGGCCGAGCGTGCGGCTTTGTCGGCCTCGGTTTGCTTTGGCATGCCGAAGGCTTCCATGATGCGGTTGAAGGCCTGCGTGTCTTCGTCCACCAGTCCGATGAGCTGACGCATGAGCGCCTGCCCCTTGTCGGCATGGCGGGAAAATTCGTCCCAACGGTCGTCCCAACCGGCCTTGTGGCTCGACAGGTTGGCCACCATCGTGCCCAAAGCGGCGCCTAAGGCTCCCATATAGGCGGCAATGGTGCCGCCGCCGGGGGCAGGGCTCTCTCGCGATGTCTCATGGGCGAATTCGCGTACGGTGAGGTTGGCAAGGGCACTTGTTTGCTCGCTGTCTTTCTCCATCAGCATCTCAATCACTTTTTCTTCGGGACGGAAGGGCCGCAGGTCGGAGAGACCCATCGAGTGGATGGCGATGTCGATGATGTCTTTCTCGGGTATGCCGGTGGAGCGGTGCTGCTTCTCCAAGAAATAGCGCCCGGCGTCGATGAGGGTGCGCTTCGGTATCAGTCCCACGATTTCGGTGCCGGTCACGCGGATGCCGCGGTTCTGTGCGCAGCGGCACACCTCGTCGAAGGCCACGTGCAGGGGTGTCTGCTGAATGTCGGTGATGTTCATCGACACCTGGGCGATGCCGTATTCGTCGATGTACCATCCTATGGCCTTGGTACCCTTCAGCGTGCCGGGTATCATGAGGGGATTGCCGTCGGCGTCTTTCAGCGGTTTGCCGGTGAGCAGTCCGCCTTCGCGCTGCGGACGGCCTTTCTCCCGCACGTCGAAGGCGATGGCATTGGCGCGACGGGTGGAGGTGGTGTTCAGGTTGAAGTTCACGGCGATGAGGAAGTCGCGTGCGCCCACCACGGTGGCACCGGTGCGTGCGATGTCGTCATCCATCGGGCGGGCACCGAAGTCGGGCTCCTTGCCGGGGGTGGTCAGTTTCTCACGCAAGGCCTCATATTCTCCTTCCCTGCACACCGCCAGGTTCTTGCGCTCCGGTTGCAGGGCGGCTGCCTCGTAACAGTAGGTGGGTATGCGCAGCTCGTCGGCAATGCGCTGTGCCAGGGTGCGTGCCAGTTGGGCGCACTCTTCTATGGTGATGCCGCTCACGGGGATGAGGGGCAGCACATCGGTGGCACCCATGCGGGGGTGGGCGCCATGGTGTTGGCGCATGTCTATTACCTGTCCTGCTTTGCGCACGGCCCTGAATGCGGCTTCCACCACGGGGGCGGGCTCGCCCACGAAGGTCACCACGGTGCGGTGGGTGGCCTCGCCCGGATCCACATCGAGCAGGCTCACGCCTTTTACGCGTGCTATCTCGTCGGTTATTTGTTTGATAATCTCCGGATTGCGTCCCTCGCTGAAGTTGGGCACGCATTCGATAATCTGTTTTTTCATGGTGTTTTTTATAGTATTATGCTATTGATTTGTCAGGTACATAGGAAAATGGTGCAAAGCCTCCTCTGTAGTCTACAAAGATAGTGCTTTTGCATAAAAGTTGCAAATTTTTAACAAGAATCTTGTTCCCTGTAATGAAATGGATTACAGCTGAAGACCGTTGTTGTCTTGCTCGGGAGTGGTGAAAATTTCTGCGAGCAAAGGACGTCGACTGTTGTCGTTGAGCAAGGTGTCGACGGCTGTTCGGGCATGTTCCATGTCATGGGCTTCCTGGTAGCCGATGCCCCATTGGGTGCAGATGCCCTTGGCCGTGGCATGGTGTGAGGCTGCAATCCATGTGTGGCTTGCCGGACTGGCTTCCAGACCCGGCAGACGGCTGAAGATGCCGCCGCAACCGTTGTTGAGCAGGAGTATGCGCAGGTTGCCTCCGAGGGTTTCTGGCCACAGCGCATTCTGGTCGTAGAAGAAACTCAGGTCGCCCGTCACGCAGAGCACTCTTCCCGGGTGAACCAGGGCGAATCCGGCGGCTGTCGACAGACTGCCTTCGATGCCGTTCACCCCTCGGTTGCACCATACATGGTGCCGTGCGTAGCGGTTGGCGAGCCGTATGGCCGAACTGTTGGCATAGTGGATTTGCCAGTCGGCGTCGTGGCGGCTTAACTGTTGTTCCAGATATTGTACCACAGCGGCCTGGGAGTAGGGGGTGGCAAAGTGGGCTATCCGTCTTGTCACTTCGCTTTCGGCGTCTTGCCACCGCTGTAGGTAGGGCACATCGGTGTGGCAGTCGTTTTCAGCGGCTGTTGCGTCGGCCAATAGCCGAATCACGGTTCCAGGATGTCCCTCCACGAGACCGGTGAGATGGGCGAAGGTGTCGGGCATGGTGCCGTCGGTGTCTACACGCCACTGCACGCTCTCCGTAAGTCCTCGCAGATAGCGTTTGAACGGCTTGCTCACCACGGCGCCTCCTACGTATAGGATGAAATCGGGTTGTGCCTCGGTGTCTTGTGCTATCAAGGATACCACCTCGTCGGGATGTGCCACACCTCCTTCGGCATCGCACAGTGCCTCGTGCACGATGACGGCCTGCCTGCTCAGCTGTTGCAATGCCTCTTGGCCGATGCTGCCGGGGGGCAGTTGTCCTATCACCACCATCCTGCGGCGGGCCTCCCTCCACTGCGCGGATAGAAGTGTGAGGCAGGGTGTGCCTTGCAGTGCCGTCACGCAGGTCACCTTGCGCTCGTGGGGCAGGGCGGGGGTGTGGAAACCGAAAAGGGGTTCGTTCAGCGGCACATTGATGTGTACGGGACCGCCTCCGCCGCGCTGCATGGCGGTGAGCGCCTCGTTCACCAGGCGGTTGGCATGCCAGTGCCCCTCCTCGTCGTTCCGCTCAGGCAGCGACACGGCACAGCGCACCCACTGGCGTAGTGCTTCCGGCTGTGGCAGCGTCTGCCCGTCGAGTTGTCCTATCCAGGCACCGGGCCTGTCGGCGGAAATGACCACCATCGGTACATGCTGGAAGGATGCTTCCACCACGGCGGGCAGTACACCGAGCAGGGCCGACCCTGACGACACGCACACCGCCACCCCATGACCTAAGGCTTGTGCCATGCCCATGGCGTAGAAACCTGCACTGCGTTCATCGGTCACGCCGTGGCACCGTATCTGCGGACAAACGTCGAAATTGTGCACGATAGGGGCGTTCCTGCTGCCCGGGCACACCACGGCATCCGTCACCCCGTGGGCCACAAGCAGGGCGGTCAGTTGGTTCACTATGGGATGGTCGGAATACATGGCGTAGTGGAAGATTTGTATTTGATGAGATGGAAAAGACTACAGGAGTGCCCGCATCGTGCACAACTTGGCTTCTGTCTCTTCCCATTCCTGCTGTATGTCGCTGCTGGAGAGAAGGCCGCCGCCGGCGAAGAGACTGTAGCCGTCGCTGTCGATGCGCATGCAGCGCAGGCTTACATAGAGATTGGTGTCGGCCTCGGGGTAGAGGGGACCGGCAAATCCGCTGTAGTAGCTGCGTGCGGCATATTCGTTGCGCAGGATGAAGTCGCGGGCCGCCTCCTTGGGCACGCCGCATACGGCCGGGGTGGGGTAGAGGGTCTGCAGCAGGTCGCCTATGTGCTCGTTGTCGGGCAGTGTGAAGGTAAAGTCGCTGCGCAAGTGTATGAGATTGCCGGCGCGCATGGTGAAGGGACCGTGCTCATGAAGAGAGGTGGCATAGTGTTCCAGACACTCAGTGATATAGGTCGACACGTAGTGTTGCTCCTGCACGTCCTTTATTCCCCACTGTATGCCGGGGGTGTGCTGTGCCGGAATGAACTGCCCCTCTGTCGAGGGCGGTTCGTCGAAGGTGAGCTGACTTCCTGTCAGCCGCATGGTGCCGGCAAGCGACATGGTGCTCCATTCCTGTCCATGCCCTTGGAGCAGCGTCTCCGGGGTGGCCATGAGCCAGGTGCCGCATCGTGGTGCTGAAATCAAGGCAATGAAGAGGCGCGGATAGGTCTTGCATGCGTTCAGGAAGAGTTGCAGCGGCGATTTCTCGCCAAGGGGTTCCCGTGTCTGGCGGGCCAGGACAATCTTTGAAAATTCACCCTGTTGGATGTGTGAGAGGAAATTGGCGAAATCGACGTTGTAGTGTTTTTGGTCGCCGTGCATCGGACGCTCTGTGGCGGGGCGGTCGTGGGTGTTAGCTGCGATGAAGGCACCCGTTTCCTCGTCGTCGGCCAACTTGTCCAAGGCCATAACGCTTGTCTTGTCGGGCTGCAGCAGCAGGAACGGATGGCTCTTGTCTACACTGAAGGGAGCCATCACAAAACCTTTGCGCCCGTTGAGGGCAGCACACGAGCACAACTCATCGGGATTGCCAGTGGTCTGAGCCATAAAGGTGGCCTCTTGGCCGTAGGGCAGACGGTATAGTGCGTAGGCAGGCATGGCGTTATTCCTCACTCGATTTCTTGGGCGTGATGATATAGTTGGTCACCTGCACGGTGCTGATGAGTTCGCCGGCGCTGTTGGTGATGTCTACGCACCACACATGCAGTTGCTTGCCTTTCTGCACCAGTTGGGCGGTTGCCGTTACGGTGTCGCCCTCCGACACAGCCTTCACATGACTGCCGCTCACGCTTATGCCCACGCAGATGCGCCCTTCGCAGAGTGCCGACGAGCCTACGCCGGCGGTGTTCTCAGCCAAGGCGAGTGAGGCGCCTCCGCTCAGGAATCCGAAGGGCTGGCGGTTGCGCTCATCCACTTTCATTCGTGCCATGCATATATCAGGTTCGGGCGTGGAGATAAATTCCATACCCAAGGCGGTGGAGAGATTGGGTTGCCGCTCCACCATGTCTTTAATCTTGTCTACGTTCATGTCTGCTTATTTTTTTGTGTCGTCGTAGGCGTGTGCCGGATAGTCTACCGTATAGTGCAGACCGCGACACTCCTTGCGCTCGATGGCCCATCGCGTGATGAGATAGCCCACGTTTATCATGTTGCGCAGTTCGCAGATGTCTTTGCTGGCCTTCACGCGCTTGAAGAGGGCCTCGGTCTCCTCGTAGAGCATGTCGAGGCGGGTCCACGCACGTTTCAGGCGCAGGTCACTGCGCACAATGCCCACATAGTTGCTCATTACCTCGCCCACTTCCTTCACACTCTGCGTGATGAGCACATGCTCTTCGTTGGTCATCGTACCCTCGTCGTTCCATTCGGGTATCTGGACGTTGAAAGTGTATTCGTCGATGTGGGCAAGCGAGTGGCGTGCGGCCGCATCGGCATAGACCACGGCCTCTATGAGCGAGTTGGAGGCGAGGCGGTTGCCGCCGTGCAGTCCTGTGCAGGAGCATTCGCCGATGGCATAGAGGCGCTGTATGCTGGAGCAGCCGTTCAGGTCCACCTTGATGCCGCCGCACATATAGTGGGCAGCAGGGCGCACCGGTATGTAGTCGGTGGTGATGTCGATGCCTATGGAGAGGCATTTCTGATAGATGTTGGGGAAGTGGTGGCGCGTCTCGGCGGGGTCTTTGTGGGTCACGTCAAGGCACACATGGTCTATACCGTGTATCTTCATCTCCTTGTCGATGGCACGCGCCACGATGTCGCGGGGTGCCAGTGACAGACGCTCGTCGTATTTCTCCATGAACGACTCGCCGGTGGGCAGGCGCAGGATGCCGCCGTAGCCGCGCATGGCCTCGGTGATGAGGTAGGCGGGGTGG
>CAJONT010000324.1 GCA_905235975.1 uncultured Prevotella sp. | reverse complement strand
GAGGAATGGGGGAGATGTTTTTTAGGAAATTGTTTGGATGGTTAAAATAAGTTAGTGAATGGTGCGTTTATAAAAAAATGAGTAATTTTGCAGAGTTTGAAGCGATATTAATGAGGAGAACAAGAATTATGACAAGGACGGCCCTTTTATTCCTGCTCAGCCTTTTGCTTACAGTGCCTGCCCACGGACAGGAACTGCAGGCCAAGGTGACCATAAACCACGCACAGATACAAGGCACCGATGCCAGCGTGTTTGAAAGCCTTAAGGAGACTTTGGAGCAATTCATCAACGACAAGCAGTGGACGAACCTCCAATTCCAAAAGAATGAACGTATCGTGTGCAACTTCAACGTCACGGTGACGAAATATGACAATTCGAGCAACCTGTTCACCTGCAACGCCTTGATACAGGCCAACCGCCCGGTGTGGAACGCCGCTTACACCACTACCCTCTACAACAACAGAGACAACGACTTCAACTTTGAGTTTTCCCAGTTCGACCAGTTGGAGTTCTCTGAAGACATGATTGACAACCAGCTGACCGCCCTTATTGCCTACTATGCCTACCTCATCATCGGTCTCGACTTAGACAGCTTCTCTCCCATGGGCGGCACCGACATACTGCAGCGCTGCCTCAACCTCTGCAACAACGCGCAGAACCTGAATTTCACAGGGTGGAAAGCCTTTGAAAACGACCGCAACCGTTTCGCCATCATCAACGACTATCTTGAGGGAGCCATGGAGCCCTTCCGCCAACTGCAGTACGACTACTACCGCAAGGGGCTTGACGAGATGTCGACCAATGTAGACCGCGGTCGTGCCGCCGTGACCACCGCGATAGAAGAATGCCTGCAGAAGAGCCATGAGAACCGTCCGCTGAGCATGCTGCCCCAGATATGGACAGACTACAAGCGCGACGAGTTGGCCAACATATACAAGGGCAAAGGCACCCAAAACGAGAAGGAGAAAGTCTACGAGATTCTTTTCGGCATCAATGCGTCGCAGAACAATGCCTGGGAGAAGATAAAACAATAAGACAGCCACATGCTTACCCGCCTCTACATCCGCAACTACGCGCTTATCAGTCAGATGGACGTAAATTTCCATCCCGGTTTCTCCGTCATCACAGGTGAGACGGGTGCCGGCAAGAGCATCATCCTCGGCGCCATGGGACTGCTCCTCGGCGGTCGTGCCGACACGAAGAGCGTGAAGCCCGGCAGCGACCGTTGTGTGATAGAAGGCCATTTCGATGTGAGCCGTTATTCCCTCACCAGCTTTTTCGATGCCAACGACCTTGACTACGACGATACCGACTGCATACTGCGGCGTGAACTGACCGCTGCCGGCAAGAGCCGCGCCTTCATCAACGACACCCCCGTCACGCTGGCGGTGATGCGCGAGTTGGGCGAACAGCTCATCGACATCCACAGTCAGCACCAGAACCTTCTCCTGAAAAAAGAAGACTTCCAGTTGAGTGTGGTCGACATCATAGCACAAGACAAGCCGCTCCTTGAGCAATATGCCGCCGCCTGGCACGACTACCGCACGCGCAAGCACCAATTGGAGACGCTTCGCGAAGAGATACGCAAGAGTCAGGAGAACGAAGATTTCATCCGCTACCAGCACCATGAACTTGATGAGGCCCGTCTGCAGGCAAGCGAGCAAGAGGCCCTTGAACAGGAGAGCGAACTGCTCACCCACGCCGAGGAGATAAAGAGCGTCCTCTACGAAGCCGACAGCCAGCTCTCTTCCGACGGCGGCATCATCGAGATGCTGCGCAACGTGAGCCACAGCATGGACGACATTCAGCGTCTGCTGCCCTCCATGCAGGAAACCGCCGAACGCCTCGATGCCTGCTACGTAGAACTGAAGGACATAGGCCGCGACATCAACCTTGAAGCCGACCGCTTGGAGGTGGACCCGCAGCGACTGGCAGAGGTAGACACCCGACTCGACACCCTCTACCACCTGCAGCAGAAATTCCATGTGGGCACCGTCGACGAACTGATACAGTTGCGTGACGAATACGCCCGTCAGATAGAGCAGATTACGCGCAACGACGATCTGCTGATAGAGGCCGAAGCCGCCGCCGAAGCCGCTCTTGGGAGGTGCCGGAAGCTGTCGGATGAGTTGCACAAGATACGCTTGCAGTCGGCCCGCAAGATCGAGCAAGAAATGGTGACCCGCCTTGTGCCCCTTGGCATCGCCCATGTGCGCTTCAAGGTGCACATCAGTGCCAAGCCCATGTGCGGCGACGGCTGCGACAAGGTGGAATTTCACTTCAGCGCCAACAAGAACATGCCGTTGCAGCCCCTCACCCAGGTGGCCTCCGGCGGCGAGACTGCCCGTGTGATGCTCACCCTGAAAGCCCTCATCAGCAACGCGGTGCAGTTGCCTACCATCGTCTTCGATGAAATAGACACCGGTGTGAGCGGCAAGACCGCCGAGATGATGGCCCATATCATGGAAGAGATGGGGCACGGCGGCCGTCAGGTGATCAGCATCACCCACCTGCCTCAGATAGCCTCCCTCGGGCAGTCGCACTACCGCGTGTACAAATCGGACAGCGAGGAAGGCACCGAGAGCCACATGACAGAACTTGATGAAGAAGGCCGCGTGCAGGAAATCGCCCAGATGCTGAGCGGCAGCGACGTGAGTGCCGCAGCCCGCGAGAATGCCATGGCCCTTTTGTATAAAGACAAAAACAACGACAAAGAATGATAAGAAAAACAGTCCTGGCCCTTTTGGCCATAGTGAGTCTACAGGTGGCTGCCCAACCCAGTGCGGTGAAGAATGCAGCCAAATCGGTCTTTACCCTTACCACCTTCAAAGCAGACGGTCAGATGCTTGCCACGAGCCACGGCATCTTCGTAGGTGCCGACGGCACTGCCGTGAGCGATTGGACCCCCTTTGTGGGAGCCGACAAAGCCGTCGTGATAGATGCCACCGGAAAGAAGATGGACGTGAGCGACATCGTGGATGCCAATGAGATTTACGACCTCGTGAAATTCCACGTATCGGGCAAGACAACTGCTGCCAACCTGGCCTCCGCCGCCGTGCCGACGAGCAGCGAGGTGTATCTTGTGGATTATGCCGTGAAGAAGCCCACCATCCTCACGGGCAAAGTGAAGACCGCAGAGACCTTTATGGACCAATACAACTACTACGTGATAGATATGGAGATACCGGAGAATGTGGCGGGCTGCCCCATCGTGAACAGCGGCGGTCAGGTGATAGGCCTGCTTCAGACCACCCGTTCCGGCGAACTTCATGCTGCCGACGTGCGCTATGCCTCCGACTTCGCAGTAAACAGTCTCACGGCGAACAGTCAGGTGTTGCGCCGCTGCAACATCCCGGTAACGTTGTCCGACGAGATGAACGAGGCCCAGCTGGCAATCATGTTCACAGCCCAAAGCGGCAACGACACAAAATATGAGCGGATGGTGGAGCATTTTATCAACAAGTTTCCGCAGGCCACAGAAGGTTATTCCACACGTGCGCAACTGCATGTGAATTCCGGCGACTTCGATGCAGCCACCAAGGACATGGAAAAGGCTATACAGTTGGCCGACAACAAGGCAGACGCG
>CAJONT010000323.1 GCA_905235975.1 uncultured Prevotella sp. | reverse complement strand
TGAGCACAATACTGTATAGGTAAAAATTCTTTTTCATTGCCTTTTCAATGTTTTAAGTTATTCTTCATCTCCCCAAACGTTAAAAGCGTTGGCGCCTTTTCCGTCTCCATCAGGGTCACCTTCTATAATGCCCATGTTTTCTTCGGAGGTTACGTCTCCGTTCCATGTAAATGGCGTGAGCAAATCCTCCTGTACGATCGCTAGCAGCCGCTTCACTTTTGGCTGCACATAAATGAGTCGTTCTGTGGTTTTACTGTTTAATTTCATTTTACAAATCAATGTTTGTTAATAAATACTTTAGTAATTGTCTTTCTTTCATCATAAACGAAGCAAAATTACAATTTTTTTATCTGCCACCAAAACATTTTTGTCGATGATTTGTTTAAATGACATAATTTGCACATTTATGTAGCCGTTTGGTTTACAAAATTTTCCTACCTTTTATATTTTAGAGTAAAACAATTGTCTGCATGATGAAAAATTCATTATAATCACAATCATGATTCACTTGTTTAGAGTCGCTTCGCGAGACAACACGTCTGCCCGAAGGCACTCCCCTTGTTATGAAGCTTCGGCTTATGTGTCTGTTTCATTTCCCTGCCATAAATGTTTTGCAGGCAAAATGTAGGAGAGAAACGAAAAAAACATTATCTTTGCATCATAAAACGCATTTTTTATTCACAATACTATTATGACACACCTTTTGCACAACCTGAAACTCATTCTCTGCCTGGCACTGATGCCCTGCCTGACGGTACAGGCCGCCGACAAAGACTACACACAGTATGTGAATCCCTGGATAGGCACCGGCGGACACGGACACGTGTTCCTCGGAGCAAACGTGCCCTTCGGACTCGTACAACTCGGCCCCACTGAGTACACAAGAGGGTGGGACTGGTGCTCAGGATACCACTACTCCGACTCCGTGCTCATCGGCTTCGGACAGATGCACCTCGGCGGAACAGGTATCGGCGACCTCGGCGACGTGGCCTTCCTACCCGTGAGCTGCTGCTGCCAGAAAGAGGTGAAGTTCTCACACCTCAGCGAGTACGTCACCCCCGGCTACTACAGCATCAAACTCGCCGACCCCAATGTGTTCGTCGAACTCACCGCCACCAAGCGCGTGGGATTCCACCGCTACACCTTCGGAGCCGACAGCGACGGCGGCCTGATTGCCGTCAACCTGAAACAGGGCATCGGATGGGATGCGCTCGCCGACTGTGCCATGACCCTTGAAAGTCCCAAGATGCTCACCGGACACCGGCACAGCAAGGGATGGGCGAAAGACCAGTATGTCTTCTTCGCCGCCGAGTTCTCACGCGACGTGAAACTGAAGAAACAGCATGGCGACAGCGTCTCCGTGTTCCGCGCAGAAGGCAATGAACCCCTCCTCGTGAAAGTAGCCCTCTCCGCCGTCAGCATCGACGAGGCAAAAGCCAACCTCAGAGCCGAACTGCCCGGATGGGACTTCAACGGCACCGTGGCAGCCGCCAAGAAGGCATGGAACGAGGAATTGGGCAAAATCGACGTCACCACCGACGACATCAACGTGAAGACCGTGTTCTATACCTCCCTCTACCATTCCATGACGGCACCCTCCGTGTTCAGCGATGTGAGCGGTACCTACCGCGGTGCCGACGGACAGGTGCACAAAGGCGACTTCACCGACTACACCACCTTCTCGCTCTGGGACACCTACCGCGCCGCACATCCCCTCATGACCCTCATACACCCTGAGAAACAGTCCGATATCGCCGAAACGTTCATCCATATCTTTAAGGAGCAAGGCAAACTGCCCGTATGGCATCTCATGGGCAACGAGACCGACTGTATGGTGGGCAACCCGGGCATTCCCGTGCTCGCCGACTTGGTGCTCAAGGGATATGTGAAAAACGAAGAAGAGGCCTTCCAGGCCATGAAAGCATCCGCCATGCTCGACGAACGCGGACTCGACCTGCTCAAGCAATACGACTACCTGCCCTACGACCTTGACCCGACCTACCAGACGGTGGCAAAGGGACTCGAATATGCCCTCGCCGACGCCTGTGTCGCCATGGTGGCGAAGAAACTCGGCAAGAAAGCCGACTACAAATATTTCTTCGACCGCAGCAAGTCCTACCGCCACTACTTCGACAAGAAAACAGGATTCATACGCGCACTCAGCTCCGACGGCAAGTTCCGCGAACCCTTCAACCCCTTTAACTCCATCCATCAGACCGGCGACTATACCGAGGGCAACGCATGGCAGTACACCTGGCTCGTGCCCCACGACGTGCACGGACTCATCAAGCTGTTCGGCTCCGAGGAACGCTTCGTCAACAAACTCGACTCGCTCTTCATCGTAGAGGGTGATCTCGGTGAGGAAGCATCGCCCGACATCTCAGGACTCATCGGACAGTATGCCCACGGCAACGAGCCCAGCCATCACGTCATCTATATGTACAACTATGCCGGACAGCCGTGGAAGGCCGCACAGCTGCTCAGACGCACCATGGACGAGATGTACCGCAACGACTTCGACGGACTCAGCGGCAACGAAGACGTGGGGCAGATGTCGGCATGGTATATCCTCTCTTCCGTAGGACTCTACCAGGTGGAACCCGCCGGCGGTAAGTTCGTCATCGGCTCGCCGCTCTTCAACGAGGCCGCCATCAAGGTGAGAGACGGAAAGACCTTCACCGTGAAGGCTGTGGACAACAGCAAGGAGAACATCTACGTGCAGAGCGCCATACTGAACGGCAAGAGCTACACCAAGTCGTACATCACCTATCAGGACATCGTAAAGGGCGGCACGCTCGAACTCGTCATGGGACCGCAACCCTCCGCCTTCGGCACAAAAGCGAAAGACCGTCCGTGATATGTAAAAGACCAAAAATATGGCTAAACTGGAAATTTTCGGACAACCGCTGCCCCACATGCCCTGGCAGGAACGCCAGGGACAGCGGGGCGTGATGTGGCGCGACACCGCCAACCCCATCATACCGCGCGACTTGCTGCCCACCTCGAACAGTATCTTCAACAGCGCCGTGGTGCCCTTCGCCGAGGGATTCGCAGGCGTGTTCCGTTGCGACGACACCAACCGCCGCATGGCACTCCATGTAGGATTCTCCGACGACGGCGTGCTCTGGCACATCAACGAGCAGCCGCTGCGCTTCGAATGCGACAATGAGGAGATAGGACAATGGGTGTACGGCTACGACCCGAGGGTGTGCCGCATCGGCGAACGATACTACGTCACCTGGTGCAACGGATACCACGGACCCACCATCGGCGTGGCGTGGACCGACGACTTCGTCACCTTCCACCAGATGGAGAACGCCTTCCTGCCGTACAACCGCAACGGCGTCCTCTTCCCGAGGAAGATAAACGGACACTTCGCCATGCTCAGCAGGCCCAGCGACACCGGCCACACCCCCTTCGGCGACATCTTCTACAGCGAGTCGCCCGACCTCGTGTTCTGGGGGCGGCACCGCCACGTCATGTCGCCGGCACCCTTCGAGGTGAGCGCCTGGCAGTGTATGAAAATAGGAGCGGGTCCCATCCCCATCGAGACTTCCGAGGGATGGCTCATCTTCCACCACGGCGTGCTGCACTCCTGCAACGGATATGTTTACAGCTTCGGCTCCTCGCTGCTCGACCTTGAACAACCGTGGAAGGTCATCGCACGCTCAGGACCCTACCTCATCTCGCCGCAGATGCCGTACGAATGCGTGGGCGACGTGCCCAATGTGTGCTTCCCCTGCGCCGCGCTACACGACCCTGCCACAGGCAGGGTGGCGGTCTACTACGGGTGCGCCGACACCGTCACCTCATTGGCCTACGGCTATATCCCGGAAATCATAGCCTTTACAAAAGAAACCAATATCGAGCCGTGACACAATGCTCACTCACCCCGGTGCACTTCCTGCCATATACGCTCAAAGGCACTGCGAAGCGCGTCGGGGTGGGCGATGGTGTCGCGTATCACCTTCAGGTTCTGCTCGTTGGCAGAACCGGGTATCCATAACTTGATGTAACCGTGAGAGGAGTACTTGTTGTCCATGTGCTCCCTGAAACGTGCCCACTGCTCCTCCTTCGACTTCTCGGGATAGTGGTCCAAGCCGTATTCTATCGTGCGGCGGAACACAATGTCGGGCTCAAGGTCGCGGTCGGCCTCTGCCACAATCTTACCGTACACGTTGCGGGGAGCATGCGCCGACGAGGCACGGTGGTCTTCCACCGCCTCTTTCATGATTTGTATCTGCATCGGCGAGAACCATCTCAGCAGACGGCGGTCGGCCAGCAGTATCTTGCCGCTCGTGAGGTGGTGAACGGCACGGGGACCCTCCATGCCAAGGTCGTGATAGGCGGCCGTCACATAGGCCATGTCCATGTCGGCGCCGATGCGCTGCGCCAGTTCCAGCGACTGCCGTATCACACGCGTCACATGGCTCAGGTTGTGTGCTTTGTCGAAGGCGGTATAGCGGGGAAGAATATTCGTTTCTACAAACTCCATCAGGTCGAGGGATACACGGTTGTGGATATTCATGCAATTAGGTGCTTTTTCATCGTTATTTTTGCAAATATACGGGTTTTTCCTTACTTTTGCAATGATTACAATGCAAATGTCTGAAAAAAATTGTATGGAAAAACACTCCTCTGTCACGAAACGCCACCATGAGGTGAGGCCCGGCAGCGCATGGGCGTGGATACTCGCCGCAAGACCCAAGACCCTCGCAGGAGCCGCCGTACCCGTCATCATGGCGCTCGCACTTGCCTATGCCGACTTGCCGGAGGGCCTCTTTCAGTGGAAACCGGCCCTGCTCTGTCTGCTCTTCGCTTTCCTCATGCAGATAGACGCCAATTTCGTCAACGACCTCTACGACTTCAAGAAGGGCACCGACGATGAGCACCGCCTCGGACCCAGAAGGGCGTGTGCACAGGGATGGGTGACGCCCAAGCAGATGTTCGGCGCCATCTGTCTCACCTCTGCCGTGGCATGCTTCGTGGGGCTCCCTCTCATCGCATACGGCGGCTGGCAAATGGTGGTGGTGGGCGCTCTCTGCCTCCTCTTCTGCTTCCTCTATACCACCCACCTGTCGTACTGGGGGCTCGGCGACCTCCTCGTGCTCGTCTTCTTCGGTCTCGTGCCGGTTGGCATCACGTATTACCTGCAGTGCCGCATGGTTTCTCCTTACGTGCTCTGTGCCGCCGTGACTTGTGGCATGATTATCGACACCCTGCTCGTGGTGAACAACTACCGCGACCGCGACAACGACCGTCGCGCCGGCAAGCGGACGCTCGTGGTACACCTCGGGGCAAAGGGCGCCGAATATCTCTATATCTTCCTCGGCCTCTTCGCCTGTCTTCCCTGTCTCCTCGCGCTCTGCCACGGGCGCTACGTCTCCGCCTTCCTGCCGCTCCTCTACCTCCTCCTGCACCTCGGCACGGCCCGCAAGATGCAGCGCATCCACCAGGGCAAGGCTCTCAACGCCATCCTCGGCGAAACGGCCCGCAACATCTTCGCCTACGGCCTCCTCTTCGCCGCCGGCGTGTTAGCCGATGAC
>CAJONT010000322.1 GCA_905235975.1 uncultured Prevotella sp. | reverse complement strand
GAGAGAGGAGCTCTACGACCGCATCAACCAGCGCGTATGGCAGATGATAGCCGACGGTTTTGTGGACGAGGTGCTGCGCGTGTACCCCTACCGCCACGAAAATTCGCTGAACACCGTGGGCTACAAAGAGCTGTTCGAATATGTGGACGGTCTATGCACGCTGGAGAATGCCGTGACCCGCATACAAGGCAACACCCGCCGCTACTGCCGCAAGCAGCTGACCTGGTTCAAGCGCGACCCCTCTATCACTTGGTTTCATCCCGACGATGTGCCCCACATCATCAGCCACATAGACAAACACCTGCCCACCTGATTTCACCCTGCCATGCGAGTCGTTCACTGGATATCCCTTTTGTGGCGCAAGCCCTGGTCCTGGTACAAGCGTCTGTACGTAGGCCGCCCGTGGTATGTGAAGGTGCTATCGGCGGTGGTGTCGCTGATTGTGGCCTTTATCCTGTACTTGGGCATGGTGGACGTGAACTTCCTCTGGCTCTTCGGCAAGTCGCCCGGTTTCTACAGCATCCTTCATCCCCCCCAGTACATAGCCTCGGAGATATATAGTGCCGACGGTGTGCGCATAGGCAAGTTCTACAGCGAGAACCGCAGTCCGGTGAAATACGAAGAAGTGAACCCCCAGTTCTGGACCGCCCTTGTGGACACTGAAGACGAGCGATTCTACCGCCACATCGGCATAGACCCCGGCGGTCTGGCCGGTGCGCTGAAAGACGCCATCGTGCACAATCAGCCCCGCGGTGCCTCCACCATCACGCAGCAGTTGGCGAAGAACATGTTCCGTGTGCGTACGCAGTATTCCACGGGGCTGCTGGGCAAGATACCCGGCATCGGCATCGTCATCAAGAAGAGCAAGGAATGGGTGATAGCCCTCAAACTCGAACTTGTGTACAACAAGGAAGAAATCCTTACGATGTATGCCAACACGGTGGATTTCGGTTCCAACTCATACGGCATCAAGACCGCGAGCAGCACCTACTTCAGCACGACCCCCAAGGAGCTGACATTGAGCCAGGCCGCCGTACTCGTGGGCATGCTGAAAGGCACCACGGTGTACAACCCCATCCTGCATCCCGAGAAGAGCCTGGAGCGCCGCAACGTGGTGCTCCAGAAGATGCTGTCGCTGCACCACCTCAGTGAGAGCGAATACGAGCGGCTCCGCACGCAGCCCATCGACCTCGAGTTGCACGCCGAAGCCTCGTCGACCCACCAATGGACCTACTTTCAGGATGCCGTGGAAGCCAATCTCCAGGAATGGAGCCGCGAGAACGGCTACGACCTGTACACCTCCGGTCTGAAGATATACACCACCCTCGACACGCGCATCCAGCAGTATGCCGAGATTGCGGTGCGTCAGGAGATGGAGATTGTGCAGGCCAGTTTCGACCACGACTGGGGCACGGAAGCCCCGTGGCGTGAGGAAGACGGCCGCGTGACCCCCAACTTCATAGAGAAGCTGTCGCGCCGGCTTCCTGTGTACCAATACCTTGAAGCGAAATACCACGGCGATGCCGACTCGATATCGTACTATCTGAACCTTCCCCACAAGGTGAAGCTCTTCGACTACCAACAGCCGATAGAGAAAGAGATGAGCACCTTGGACAGTCTGCGCTACATGGTGCAATTCATGCACTGCGGCTTTGTGGCGATGGACCCCCAGAGCGGCGGCGTGCTTGCCTGGGTGGGCGACGTGGACTACAACACATGGCAATACGACAAGGTGACCGCCATGCACCAGCCCGGCTCCACCTTCAAGCTGTTCGTCTATACCGAAGCCATGAACCAAGGTCTTAGCCTGTGCGACAAGCGCCGCGACGAGCGCGTGAGCATACCCGTGTACGACACAAAGACCCACTCGGAAACCATCTGGTGTCCGGAGAATGCGAGCAAACACTTCTCCGGCGACTCCATCCCCCTGAAAGAAGCCTTTGCCCGCAGCCTTAACTCCGTGGCCGTGCGCTTGGGCATAGAGATGGGTGTGAAGAACATCATCCATACCGCCCACGACATGGGCATCAAGAGCGAGCTCAACAGCCACCCCTCCACCGTGCTGGGAGCCTCTGACGTGAACCTGCTGGAGATGGTGAATGCCTACAGCACCATAGCCAACGACGGCCAGCGCCATGAGCCCATCCTGATCACCCATATAGAAGACCAGTTCGGCAACGAGATATACGACACGCCGAAAGAAGGCGTACGCACGCTGAACTACAAGTCGGCCTTTCTGATGCAGCGCATGCTGATGGGCGGCATCACGGAGAGCATGGGCACCTCGCGTCGCCTTCAGAACTACATAGGCGACGTGACGGACACCGACTTCGGCGGCAAGACCGGCACCTCGAACAACAACGCCGATGCCTGGTTTATGGGTGTGACCCCCCACTTGGTGTGCGGCGTATGGATAGGCGGCGAATACCGCAACATACACTTCCGCACCGGCCGTCTGGGACAAGGAGCCGCCACCGCGCTGCCCGTGTGCGGCCACTTCATGCAGCTGGTGTTCCACGACAGAGACCTGCCCCAATACCACGGCCATTTCCTCATGCCCGGCGGCGAAGAGATAGACGTGGACCTCTACAACTGCGACAACCGCTACAGCGGCCTTGCCACGCCCGCCGAGACCGACTCGCTCGACCAGCTGTCGGACCAGGAATACGATGCCTACGGCAATCCCATCCCCCCGCGTCCTGAGAATCCCAAGCCAGAAGAATACGAGATTCCCAACGACGCCATCATCTTCGACGACGACCCATAACATGCCCATGCCCTCAGTGACACAGATAGACACCGACAATGCCGAGTTTCAGCAGGCGCTGCAGCTCATTGAGTACACCCACCGTTCCCTCTTCCTCACGGGCAAGGCGGGCACGGGTAAGTCGACCTTTCTGCGCCACATCTGTCAGACCACGAAGAAGAAATACGTGGTGCTGGCTCCCACGGGCATTGCCGCCATCAATGCCGGCGGCGTGACCCTGCACAGCTTCTTCAAGATTCCCTTCCACCCCATTCTGCCCAACGATGTGCAATTCGGTCCGCGCAAGATACGCGATACGCTGAAATACAACGGCGAGAAGCGGAAGATTATCCGCGAGCTGGAACTCGTGATCATCGACGAGATAAGCATGGTGCGCGCCGACATCATCGACTTCTTGGACCGCGTGCTCCGCGTGTATTCCCGCAATATGCGGGAGCCCTTTGGCGGCAAGCAGATGCTGCTCGTGGGCGACATCTTCCAGTTGGAGCCCGTGCTGAAAGAAGATGAGCGGCAGATGCTGCGCCCCTTCTATCCCTCGTGCTATTTCTTCGATGCCCGCGTGTTCAGGGAGTTCCAGCTGGTGAGCATCGAGCTGCGCAAGGTGTACCGGCAGCAAGACGGCGGTTTCGTGCAGATACTGGACCGCATACGCACCAACCGCGCCACCACGAACGACCTGCGTGAGCTGAACAGCCGCGTGGGACAGGCGCTGCCCGCCAACGGAGGCCAGCTGAGCATCACGCTGTCGACGCGCCGCGACACGGTGGACCACATCAACGAGCAGCACCTCTCGATGCTGCCCGGCGCCCCCCTGAGGTTCGAGGGTCGCATAGACGGCGACTTCCCCTCGAACAGTCTGCCCACCCTCATGGACCTTGAGCTGAAGACAGGCGCGCAGGTGATATTCGTGAAGAACGACCCTGAGAAGCGCTGGGTGAACGGCACCCTCGGTGTAATCACGTCGATAGACATCACCCATCCCGACGAAGAATACCTCACCATCCAGACGGAAGACGGCAAGGAGTATGACGTGGAGCGCGCCTTGTGGAGCAACATGCGCTACACCTACAACGAGAAGGAGCAGAAGATGGAGGAAGAAGAGATAGGGCGCTTTGAGCAGTTCCCCGTGCGTCTGGCCTGGGCCATCACCATCCACAAGAGCCAAGGCCTCACCTTCAACCAGGTGAAGATAGACTTCTCGGGCGGCACCTTCGCCGGCGGCCAGGCCTACGTGGCCCTGTCGCGCTGCACCTCGCTCGAAGGCATTACGCTGCAAGAGCCCATTCAAGCCCGCGACATCTACATACGCCCCGAGGTGGTGCGTTTTGCCCAGCAGTACAACAACCGTCAGGCGATAGACAACGCGTTGGCCTCGACGCAAGCTGATGCCAGTTACCGCGAGGCCATCCAGGCCTTCGAGTCGGGCGACATGCAGCGCACCCTCGACGCCTTCTTCAAGGCCATCCATCTGCGCTATGACATCGAGCGCCCCTCGGTGAAGCGCCTCATCCGCCGCAAGCTGAACGTGGTGAACACCCTTCAGCAGGAGATAGACGCCCTGAAGCGCGAGAAGCAGCAGCGCGAAGCCTTCCTGAAGAAGTTGGCCGCCGAATACACCCTTATGGGCAAGGAGTGCGAGAAGGAGCACATGGACGATGCCGCCATGGCCAACTACCGCAAGGCCCTTGAGCTGTATCCCTCTGCCGGCGAGCCCAAGCGGCGGCTTGCCCGACTGCAACG
>CAJONT010000321.1 GCA_905235975.1 uncultured Prevotella sp. | reverse complement strand
GGCAATGCCGTTTTGCGCCGTTTCTTGGATTCTGACATCAAGGAAATACGTATTTTCTCACGTGATGAGAAAAAGCAGGACGACATGCGCCATGCACTGCAGAACCCCAAAGTGAAATATTACATTGGGAACGTGCGTACAAAGTCGTCGGTGGATGTGGCCATGCAGGGTGTGGATTTCGTATTCGCTGCCGCGGCACTGAAACAGGTGCCGTCGTGCGAATTCTTCCCCGCCGAAGCGGTCCGTACCAATATCCTTGGTACAGAAAATGTGCTCAATTCTGCCATTGAACACGGGGTGAAAAATGTCGTGGTGCTCTCTACCGACAAGGCTGCCTATCCTATCAATGCCATGGGTATGAGCAAGGCACTGATGGAGAAAGTGGCTATCGCCAAGGGGCGAGAACTTGGCGAGAACGGTGCCACCACCATCTGCTGTACACGCTACGGCAATGTGATGGCCAGCCGTGGTTCGGTCATACCACTTTGGGTGGAACAGATGATGGAGGGTAAGCCCATTACCATCACCGATCCCAACATGACACGTTTCATGATGACGCTCGACGACGCTGTCGACTTGGTGGTGTATGCCTTCACCCATGGCCATAACGGCGACCTCTTTGTGCAAAAGGCTCCTGCCGCTACGCTCGACACGTTGGCAAAAGCCCTTATCGAGGTCTACTGTAAGACACCGGTCCAGGGCACCGGAAAGCCCTTTATTGATGCAGAGCCGGAAGTGCGTATTATTGGCACGCGTCATGGCGAGAAACTCTACGAGACGCTTGTGACCCGTGAGGAAATGGTGCGCGCCATCGATATGGGAGGCTACTACCGCATCCCGTGTGACACTCGTGACCTGAACTACGACAAGTTCTTCACCGAGGGAAATGAGAACGTGGCACGAATTGAAGACTATCACAGTCACAATACACAGCGTTTGGATGTGGAGGGAATGAAGCAACTGCTTATGAAACTGCGTTTCGTACGCGAAGACCTTGGCTTGCAGGCCAAGCAGCGCTCCAAGGAAATAAGAAGTGAATAGGATATGAAGATACTCGTAACAGGTGCAAAGGGCTTTGTGGGACGCAATCTGTGTGCCCAGCTCCGAAACATTGCCGAGGGTAAGGCACGGTGGTACGCCTGTCCTTCAGACCTTGAAGTGCTGGAGTATGACGTCGACTCCACACCTCAGCAGCTTGACGCCTATTGCCGTGAGGCCGACTTCGTGTTCAATCTGGCGGGGGTGAACAGACCAAAGGATCCTGCCGACTTCATGGCCGGGAACTTCGGCTTTGCCTCCACACTGCTTGAAACACTCAAGAAACATCGCAACACTTGCCCTGTGATGCTGTCATCTTCCATTCAGGCAAGGCTCGACAATCCTTATGGCGAGTCGAAGCGAGCTGGTGAGCAACTCTTCTTCAGATATGCCGAAGAAACAGGCGCACGTGTGCTTGTTTACCGCTTCCCCAATGTGTTCGGCAAGTGGTGCCGCCCCAACTACAACAGTGCCGTTGCCACCTTCTGTCATAACATTGCCCATGAACTGCCCATCCATGTGAACGATCCGTCGGTGCAGATGCATCTTGTTTACATCGATGATGTGGTGGATGAACTGATAGCTTCACTCACAGGCGATGAACATCATGCAGCCCCCTTCTGCGAAGTGCCCGTAAGTCACCATATATCCCTTGGAGGCATTGTCGACCTGTTGCATTCTTTCCATGACATGCCGCAGACACTTGAAGTGCCCAATTTGGAAGATGCTTTCGCCAAGAAATTGTATTCCACCTATCTGTCGTACCTGCCAGAGGACAAGACGGTCTACTCGCTGAAGATGAATGAAGACGAGCGGGGCAGTTTTACGGAAATCATACGCACTCCCGACAGGGGACAGGTCTCTGTCAACATCTCGAAGCCGGGTATCACGAAGGGGCAGCACTGGCACCACACCAAGAACGAAAAGTTTGTGGTGGTGAGCGGACACGGACTGATACAGTTGCGCAGAGAGGGAACCGACGAACAGGGGAATCCCTATCCTGTAAGAGAATATGAGGTGAGCGGGAGCAAGATACAGGTGGTGGAGATGCTGCCTGGATATACCCATAACATCATCAACCTGTCGGACACGGACGACCTTGTCACCGTGATGTGGGCCAATGAGGCATTCAACCCCAACCGCCCCGACACCTATTTTGACCCAGTGAAATAACAACTGAATATGAAGACCTTTAAGAACGACGGACGTCTGAAACTGCTTGTCATCGTGGGCACGCGCCCTGAGATTATAAGGCTGTCGGCGGTGATTAACAAATGCCGGCGCTATTTCGACACACTGTTGGCTCATACCGGACAGAACTATGACTATAATCTCAATGGCGTGTTCTTCCGTGACCTTAAGCTCGATGACCCAGACATTTATATGGACGCCGTGGGCGATGACCTGGGTGCTACCATGGGCAATATCATTGATAAAAGCTATAAAATCATGGTAGAGACGCACCCCGATGCCGTACTGGTGTTGGGCGACACCAACTCCTGTCTGTCGGTGATAGGTGCAAAGAGGCTGCATATACCCATTTTCCATATGGAGGCTGGCAACCGCTGCAAAGACGAGTGTCTGCCCGAGGAGACCAACCGACGCATCGTCGACATCATAAGTGATGTGAATATGGCCTACAGTGAGCATGCCCGCCGGTATTTGGCCGAGTGCGGTCTGCCACGCGAGCGCACATACGTTACAGGTTCGCCAATGGCCGAGGTGCTTCATCAAAACTTGGCGGAAATAGAATCCAGCGACATACACCAACGTCTGGGACTG
Source organism: uncultured Prevotella sp. (assembly GCA_905235975.1). Taxonomy (GTDB): domain Bacteria; phylum Bacteroidota; class Bacteroidia; order Bacteroidales; family Bacteroidaceae; genus Prevotella. The sequence goes on along the minus strand of CAJONT010000321.1, from coordinate 996 downwards.
AAGCGCCGCCAGTATATCCTGCTCTCTGCCCACAGAGAGGAAAATATTGATACGGAAAAGAATTTCCTGTCACTTTTTGGTGCTATCAACCAGTTGGCAGCCAAGTATGACATGCCCATTCTCTACTCCTGTCACCCACGTTCTCGCAAACGGTTGGAAAACAGTAATTTTCAGCTCGACAAGCGTGTGATAAGACATGAGCCTTTGGGATTCCATGATTACAATTGCCTGCAGATGAATGCCTTCTGCGTGGTGTCCGACAGTGGAACGCTGCCCGAGGAGAGCAGTTTCTTCACTTCGGTGGGACATCCTTTCCCTGCAGTTTGTATACGCACTTCCACCGAACGGCCCGAGGCGCTTGACAAGGCCTGCTTCATCTTGGCAGGAATCGATGAAAAAGGTCTGCTTCAGGCTGTAGATACAGCAGTAGAGATGAACCGTCACGGCGACTATGGCATTCCTGTGCCTGATTATGTGGAGGAGAATGTGTCGTCGAAGGTTGTAAAAATAATTCAGAGCTACACAGGGGTCGTAAACAAGATGGTGTGGCGAAAGCATTGAAAATAAAGGATAGTAGAAATGAATAGTAATAAACAGGTTCTTAATCATAAACCATATACGATGAAAGATGCCGCAATATGGTTGCTGACTTTTTTGTGGCTCTTCTCCATTATTGCTTTCTCTAAGGAAACTATTGGTTTTTATATTTTTGTGATAGTTACCGGACTTGTGCTTATGTTATCCGACTTTAAGCTTCACATAGGGTCCTTTCACAAATATGTGACGGCCTTTTATGTGTATTGCATCATGTCGGTATTCTGGGCATGGAACTACAAATATGTGCTGTACCGAAGTACCACCATCTTGGAGATTTTTATATGTATGTGTGTGCTCTACGACTATTATTTGAAGCTTAATAATATCAGCATTCTCATGAAAATCATTGTTTGGTCAGGATATGCCGTCATGATCTACTCGTTCTTCTACTATGGATGG
>CAJONT010000320.1 GCA_905235975.1 uncultured Prevotella sp. | reverse complement strand
TTTGCACCGAATAAAAGCAAAAAGCGACCGAAACAAAACCGATGGAACACTGCCTTCAAAATTTTCAGAATTAATAGAACACACCTTTCGTATATGCCACTGATGTAACACCAATCAGACGACTGCCCATGCCCGCCACCGAGAATAATCTGTCACGCACCGCCCTGCGCCTCCAATGCATAGGGCACTGGATGCGTCGGCAGCCTGCTGCGCTGTGGTGGTCGTTGGGGCTGTGTTCCATCATTGCCTATGTGTGGGCCTTCTACACTTTCTCGGTAAGCCCCTTCGGCTTCAGGTGGAAAGCCCTTTACGGCGACCCCAACTACCCCGTGGGCTACGACATACACGGCATCGACATCAGTCACTACCAGGGCAAGATTGAATGGGACAAACTGCGCAATGCCATGGTCATGCGGAGTCCGCTCCGTTTCGTCATGATTAAGGCCACCGAGGGTGCCAGCCATGTCGATGCCTGTTTCGACGACAATTTCTACGAGAGCCGTGAGGCTGGTTTCATCCGCGGCGCCTACCATTATTGGAGCACCCAGTCGTCGGCACGCGACCAGGCCTATTTCTTTTTAGATAAGGTGCATTTGGAGGTGGGCGACCTGCCCCCCGTGCTCGATGTCGAGGTGCAGCCCGATGGATGGAGCATAGAGGATTTCCAGCGCGACGTGCTCACATGGCTTCACATCGTAGAAGACCGCTACCATGTGAAACCCATTCTCTATACCAACTATAAGTTCAAGGAAAAGTATCTGAGCGATGCCCGCTTCGACGACTATCCCTATTGGATAGCCCATTATTATGTGAGCAAGGTGCAGTACCAGGGGAAGTGGAAATTCTGGCAACACACCGATGCCGGGGCACTGCCCGGCATCAACGGCTATGTAGACCTTGACATCTACAACGGAAGTTACTACGACCTGAAACAGCTCACCATTCAGGCCGACCATGATGAATTTTTTGCGAAGCAGCCTTACGACACGCTGTCGGCGCCGAATGTGAGAGCCGACCAGTCACCGTCCGACGAGGTCGAAATGAGTGAAAGTCCCAACTTCTGAGCATGCGCGATGAGCAAGTCGGCATCTTGCTCGTAGAATCCGCTTACAATAAGTATGCCCCTCGACGCCATCACCTCATACCATTCGCCCATGTCCTGAAGCAGAATGTTGCGGTTTATGTTGGCCACTACCACGTCGAAGAGTCCGTTTACGTGTGAGAGCGTCTTCACGTTGCCTAAGAGCGTCTCTATGTTCGCTACGTTGTTGAGAAGGGCATTGTGGCGGGTGTTCTCCACACTCCACTCGTCGATGTCGTAGCCCACTACTTCTTTGGCGCCCGACTTGGCAGCCACAATGCCGAGGATGCCGGTGCCGCAGCCGCAGTCGAGCACTCTCTTGCCGTTCAGGTCCATGTCTAAGAGGGCTTTCACCACGAGGCGTGTGGTGGCGTGGCAGCCGGTGCCGAATGCCATTCTTGCATCAATCGTCACGTCTGTCATGCCGTCTGCCTCAACGGGGTGTATCGTGTCGTGAATCACGCACCTGCCGTCTATCACGATGGGCTCAAAGCCGTTGCGTTCCCAGTCTTCGTTCCAGTCTTTGTCTTCCACCTCCTTGAGCTGATAGCTCACCTTCACCCCTTCTATGGGGAAGTCGGCGAGGAGGGTGTCGAGCAGGTCGCTGTCGAGCATGGTGTCTTGTGCATAGCCCACCAAACCATCGGCAGTGGTCTCAAACGACTCGAATCCGGCCTCGCCCGCCAAGGCGGCCACAAGCTCATACAGTGTGTCAGGGCTCACCTCAGACAGGCCGTCGGATGTAGCCGCGAAAGTAGCAGATAGATACTTCATCTCAGATAATGTTAAAAAATCACTGCAAATATATAAAAAATAGGGAAAAACCTATCATTTCTTAGGGTTTTTCCCTAATTTTGCAGTGTAAGCAGTATTATTTTTGCAATGTGAAAGTAACTATAAACATAATATTATAAAGCTATGAGAAAATATCTTTTACTTTTAATGGTTTTGGGGGGCGTGTCTCTGTCTCTACAGGCTCAGGATGATATGTACTTCACTCCGTCTAAGCAGAAGAAACAGACACAGTCAAGCATAGTGGAAACTCCTATCAAGGAGCGCGACATCAGTCCCTATGAGTACAACCGCCGCATGCGCAGTTCCTATCAGAAGATAGGCACCGACAGCGTGGGCAACGATATCATAGAGTTTGAAGCGGGCGACGGCGTGTATCCCGAATTGGATACGCTCCAGACAAACGTCGACTTTGAAAACTTCTACAACGAAGAGGACGACTACCGTTATTCTCGCCGTATGGGCCTCTACGATGGCTTCTATGGTTGGTACGACCCGGTTTTCTATCCCTATCACGCATGGTATTGGGACCCATGGTATTTCCCCTATTCCAGATGGAGCAGTTGGTACGGCTGGTACGACCCATGGTATGATCCCTGGTATTACGGCTGGTACTCCCCATGGTACTATTCCGGCTGGTACTCCCCTTGGGGATATGGAGGTTATGCCTACGGTTGGGGCTATTATCCTTCTCATCACCACTGGGATCACGGTGGAGGACGCGGGGATCACGGCATAGCCAGCAAGGGCTCGGTCTACCACGGCAGGGGATATTCCACGGCTTCACGCGGCACCTTCGGCGGCTCGGCGGTGAGTAGGAATGGTTCTTCCTTCGGCACTACCAACCGCAGCAGCGTCTCGTATTCCGACAGCGGCTTCGGAGGTTCACGCAGTTCTTCAAGCGTCAGCACGCCCTCGCGTGCTCCCTCGTCGGGCAGCATTGGCGGCGGTGGCAGCTTCGGTCGATATGCTCTCCGCGTTCTCGTAGGCGTGGATTGCGCCCAC
>CAJONT010000319.1 GCA_905235975.1 uncultured Prevotella sp. | reverse complement strand
ATATAAATTTACGTTTCTTGTTGAATCACGATGCAAAGTTAGATACCTGTTGCGCAATCTTTTTGCGTAGCTGGAAAAATTTTCAAGAAATCTGTGAAAAAGTATTTATTTTGTGATTTTGTCGTGGTAAGATGTCAACTTGTCGATTACAGAAATGTTTTAAGTTTGAAACAGAACAGTTTTTCTTTCTTTTTGTGTATTTTTGTAAATGATATAGAAATACACAGACTTAACTAATATTTTTCCAAAAACTACAACTTTAGCTTATGAAGAACTTTTTTACACAAGTTGTCACTGCGCTCTTCTTGGCCATGCCGGTAATGGCGAATGCCAATGATGTGCGCATGAAGCTGACACCGAAAAACAACGGTTCACAGCGGAAGGAAACCGTTGTGTCGAAATCGGACATTGTGCCGCAACCATTGAAAGTGAACAGAACGGGTTCCGTGGAAAGGGAGATAGAGGTGCTCTATGAGGACTTCAGTCTGGTGCCCGACGGCGACACGGAAACGATAGGCACCATTGGAGAACGATATACCGATTTCATAGCAAGCCATTACTATGACCCAGGAAGGTATATTGACACCGATTTCACACCCAACAGCGGTACTTGGGAGGGCGACTGGGTATATGCCGGAACCAATGGCACCGTGGTGCTCCAGTGCTATAACCCCGCAAGGCCTGCACGGTTGCGCACACCCTTGGGCGACTACTCAGGCGACATCACCGTCAAGGTGCGCTGCAAGCCCCTGCCCTCATTCTATGGTGCCGACAACGACCTCGGCTATGCCACCACCTATGGCATGAGCCTGAGCTGCAGGGTCGGCGTGGGAGGCTATGATGCCAATGAACTGGCAGTGACCGACATCGTAGGCTATGACATCAATTCGGGCATGTTCTACCTCAACGAGGGATGGGTGGAACTGACCTACACTTTCCGAAACGAAAGCGCTGATGCCGACGGCTTCATTGAACTCAGCACCATGTACGCTGCTGAAATCGACTGGGTGAAGATTACCGACAGCGCCACTTTCCTGGCACCGCCTGCCGTGAACGGGGTGACTGAGTACAATGCCGACGGCTTCACCATTGCATGGGACAAGATGCGTCGCTCCTACGACTACTACATCGACCTGTGGAAAATCAGCTACACCTCGGAAACGGGCCTCGGCGACAATCTCGACTTCGAAACCGAAACGCTACCAGATGGTTGGAAGGCAGAGGGCGCTTTTACTGAGGAAGGCATGGGTGCCGACGGTTCCAACGGCCTGCGATTGGCAGGCAACGGCTTTGAGTATGCCTTGGAGACACCTGTCTATGAGCAGATTGTCGGTTCGCTCTCTTTCAAGGCCATGTTCGTCATCAACGACTATATGGCGGTCAACGGCTATGGCCTCTATGGCATGGTGTATGTAGACGGACTGACAGCAGACGGATGGATGCCGGTGGCTACCGCCTACTGCGACGGTCAACTCACCATGGGCAATATGTACTACGAATATTCTGTCGAAGGCGAAGGTTTTGAAGGGCAGTATGCTGCACTCCGCATCTACGCTGAGGGTGTAGGAGAGTCCAACTATGTGGTAATTGATGAGGTCAATGTATGGGTACCGAGACCCTATGAACTTACACGTGTGGTGGGCGATGAGAATGGTGCCATCAGAGACGAGCAGAACGATGACTATGCCTACAACCGCTACGGCATCACACAGCCTATGGCTCCCTGCACCTACACCTTCACCGGACTGGATCCAGAGGGAGAGTATTTCTACCGCGTGCGCAGTCACGATGTGAACAACTTTTCAGGTACGGAGAAACACCGCGCCTTTGGCGTGGCTGCACCAAAGCTGTTACCCGCCACCGACCTGCAGCTCAATGGCTATACGGCCAATTGGGAGGATGCCCCCAAGGCACAGACCTTCGTGGTGAGAAACTATAAGATGGATGTGGCAGAGGCTGATGAGGAACAACGCGTCATCTTCAGCGAGCACTTCTCCAAGTGCCAAGGTGCCGAGAGCTTCTATATGATGGAGCCTGTCGGCAACACGACCGAGGGCAACCTCAACGATTATACCGACTTGCCTGGCTGGACGGGACTCAACAACCTGGTGGGGCAGGGTATGATTGGCGGAGACCTCTACACCGATTCCTACCTCATCACACCGTCGCTGCCTGTCAATCCTGAACGCGGTTCTTACTATGTCTACATTGAGGCTTACGGATATCAGGGCGACCAACTCTATGTGGAACTTCAGAACTCGGGTGTCTATTCCACCATCCCCTTCGATGCTGATTTCATCTCGGGTATGTTCGAGGTGCCCAACGTGGTGGCTGGTGAGCGGATTAAGTTCAGCTCCTATTATTATCTGCCTTTTGCCTTGTCGGCTGTCGAGGTTTCTCAAGACGTGCAGCAGGGCGACGCCATCCGCACCCTCGTCAGCGAGCAGAATGTGCCGGCTGGTGTACAAAGCGTAGTGTTTACAGACCTTGAGGAAGGCGGCTTCTATGCCTATCAGGTAGTGTCGCGTTTCGAACTTGAAAAGAAAGTGGTCTATTCGAACAGCACGGAGATGATGCCAGTGGAACTTCCAGCCAACCCAGCGCATAATGTCGATATGGTTGGCAACCTGACACAGCATCCCGTCGAGGTGTCTCGCCATGACGCCAACGGCACCCTCGTGGACAAGAACCACAAAGGCTTCGTCATCATCAAGATGTCTGACGGAACTGCCAGAAAAACAATCGTAAAGTAAAAATACAACCGAAAAAAGGTATCCCCCAAAGGATACCTTTTTTCGGTTGTATGCAAATCAGCACATACGCTGATGCTAATTTCTGAAGACAAGCCCCTCGGGCCCGAAACTGTCTACGATGATGGGCTTGCTGCGGTCTACCTGGTCGGCACGGGATACGCCGTACATTCCTTCTCCAACTCCATTACCTTGAGTCCCTCGAACAGATCGCGCCTGCCCTCGAAGAAGGAGCACAGCGTGGTGGTGAGCAGCGACTTGCCGAAGCGGCGCGGT
>CAJONT010000318.1 GCA_905235975.1 uncultured Prevotella sp. | reverse complement strand
ACCACGTGGGCAGAGGCATTCAAGGTTGAATAATATGCCGTCCACAGTCCCCAATCGGTTCCGAGGTAGTGTGAAAGGATGCCTGAGAGAGGCAGCAACACATACATGAGCGGTATATTGATCCAGAAAGAGCCAACCTTGGTCAGAGGTTTCTCGGGACACGTAGAACCGAGGGGACCCTGGTTGAAGAAGCTCAAGAAGCCACCCGGCCACACATACTCCTCAAACTCATGTGCCCAGTAGAAAGGGCACTGTAGCCAGATAAGGAAGAGCGCGAAATTTACATCTTTGACATAGATATATATCAAGATAAAGGTGTAGAGAGCCAAAAAAGGAGTGGCTTTCATCCAATGCTCACAGAGCCAGTTGATTGTTTTTTTCATAATGATGCGATTTTAAAGGTGTGTTCTAATAATTCTCATTCCTTTTTACCATTCACCTCGATGATGCGGCACTGCTTCACCACCACGATGTCATACTGGTCGGCAAAACCAAGCACATTTCCCTCCATCACCACATGGTCACGTTTTGATACTTTGCGCAGTTTGAGATAGTCACTGAAAGGCAGGACACAGAGCACACGTCCGCTGACATCCTTCGACTCAGACAATTCCACCGATGGCAGTGCATAGACATCAGGTCCCACAAATGTAGCAATCCCCGAAATACGCATTCTTTTCTTGTAAGGTTCCTCTTTTCCTTCCTTGAAGGCATCGTAGAGCACCTTTGCTTCAATCGTATTCGTTGTTTCCATTTTTTCTAATTTTAGTTTAAATATTATCCACAAAGTCGGTTGTTTTCGACTAATGTAAGATTTCGTTTGCAAAGATGCAATGATTTTTCAATTCTTACGTTATCCAAGAAAAGGGGAAAATGTTCAATTTCAACGATTATGGCAAAAAAGGTTGAAAACTTGAGTCTGAACTTAGTGGGTTTGCTCGACGAGGGACAGGAATTGCAGGATTCCGTCAGCAAACAATACCACGTAGATGGTCAGATCTTCATGACGATGAATGCCAAGGATCTTGGGCAGAGGTTTATGAGCGCCGGTCAGCCCTACCGCATAGACGAGGGGCGCGTGATGATTGTCACCAGCGGTTGGGTACGTTTAGTAATCAACCTTGAGGAGCAGTTGTTGGAACGTCAGTCGGTTATCGTCCTGGTGCCCGACAGCATTTTTGAGATTGTGGACAGGAGTGACGATTTCGACATGTGTGCATTCTCTTTCAAGGAACTGCCCATCTTCACCTCTCTGAGTCATCAGACAATTCTCTCACTCGACACCGAAGAGTGGGCACTTGCCTTAGAGTACATCCAACTGATATGGCATGAAGTGTGCCGTCAGTCCCCCATGTACGATGTGATTACCCATCTGCAGATGGCATTCCTCACCAGTCTGAAACACATTGCCGACCGCGAAGAGTCGCTCCGCGAGAAGACGGCCTCCCGCCAAGACAAGATCTTCCATGAGTTTATCAATCTTGTGAACCAATACGGTCTGCGTGAGCGCAAGATAGAGTTCTATGCCGACAAGCTCTGTGTGACCCCCAACCACCTTGGCGCTGTCATCAAGCATGCCAGCGGCCTAACCATTATGCAGTGGCTGAACCGCCATACCATTCAGAAAGCGAAGGTATTATTACGCTACAGCGACCTCCCGATATGGGAAGTCGCTGAGCGTATGAATTTCGCCAATCCGTCGTTTTTCTCCAAGTTTTTCAAGAAAGAGACGGGAATGACCCCTGGAGAGTACAGGCTGTGAAACGTTTCAGTGTTTCACCTTTTTAGTGGCATTGCCTTGGCGTATCACATATATGCCGGCTGGCAACCCCTGCAGCACATTGCCGCAATATCTTCCGTCGACTGCGTACACCTTATACGGCAGGTTGAAGTCGACCCTGTTTTCGGCTATGTGCATGTCTTCATCGGGAATGAAGACATAGTTCAGTTTGTTGTCAATCCACCTGATGCGATCGGAAACGAATCGCCGCACATAGTTTACCTCAGCTTCATAAGAGCCACGTGCCACGGGATTGTTGTGTACGGTTTGGTCGAGGATGGGCCATCGGGCAAAGTTGAGTTTCTGTGACTCATCCATCAGGTTGGCCAGCGAGTCGATATATGCCTCCATGTGTTCGGGCGTCAGTCCGGAATGCCGCGTTTCATCCCATATATCGTACATCTGCGCTTTTACGTCGGCATTATCCATGACCTGAAGCACGAACGACTTGAAGTTTCCCGCATAGCTGCAAAAAGTGTAAAGCCAACCCGAATGGTTCAATGTGGGATAGATGCGCAAGTCATTGTCGAATGCGATGTCAAAGTCCCACACCGGTCCGAAGAAGAAACGGGGGTCGTCACGTTTCTTATACAAGAATGCGCTCCAATAGGCATCGATATTTGCCGACAATTCTTGTACGAGGAGGTGACGGAGGAAGGAATTGGTATCAAGATAGCTTTGCCAGTTGCCCTCCATGAGGTTGAATCGCCTTTCAATATAGTTGCGCTGAGCCTCCGTGATATCTTCTTCATCAGGGCTCTTGATGGTGACAGGCGTTCCCCCCTCGGAACGGAACCAGGAAATCTCCTGATCCGCATAGGCATCTATTTCGCAAAGATATCCACCATAAAGGTTTTCGCCCTCGTTGTCCTCAGGTGTCATCTCGTCGATGTCCACACGATTTTTGTTCACCTCCACTTGGTCACAAAGTTGATAGCACCCTTTGTACTCACCGTTCACCACCACATCCACGGGTGTGGCATAAGGTGTATAGGACAAATTCAGCAGGCGGCTGAACTCGAAAGCGATAAGATTACGCATGAGCGTCTTGTCGCCGTAATTATTGATGAGTGTCCATTTTTTCGCCTTTGCCGGAGCATCCAACACGTTCTGTTTCTTGTCGAACTTGATGCGGTAAGGTTTCTTGGGGAAGCCACGCGAGGCATTTCCCCTCTCACGAATGGTGCCGGGCTGAGAGAGCAATCCATAGTCTTTGTCAATCACGACAAGCTGTGTCGGAATCTGGTGTTCCTTGTCATAGGGCAGTTCCCCGTTCTCCGTCTGCACACTCACTGTGGGCAGGTTGGTGAGTGTAGCGAGATGCGACTCATCGCCTTCGCCGGGATGTCCGTAGAATTCCAGTTCGGCAATGTTGCACCTTGCATCCGAGGGTCCCACGTATCGCACATAGCGGAATCCTTTCGAGCAATTGATATCGGCATAAGCCATCTCGCCGATGGTAGCCGTTTCACGAATGATATAGAGGGGAACAGCATCCTTAAAGTCGGGTTCATTGGCCCCTTCGAACACAGCGAGTTTCACACGCACATCACCGAATCCGGGTGCGTTTCGCGGTGCCCATCCCACCTTCGAGATGATGCAGGGTTCGCCCAGGTCGAGCCCCACCCATGTATAACTACGATCCCATGAAGCGAAAAACGTCTCCATGTCACCATCGAACGCCATCGCTATGGTATTGACGGTTGTTGAGGGAACCGATGAGTTGGCATAATCCACCGACTGAGCCGTTCCTATCACCGTGCCTGTCAGTTTGTCATCCGCTACGCCGGCACTTGCCAGCAACGACAAGCCCAACGCCAAATACATTTTTTTCATCATTTTTTCTATTCAAACCTAAACCAATCTATTTTGTATAACTCTTTATTCTCTTCTCCCCGGAACCTCATAAAGATGGGGTGTACCCCGGTCAGCGAAACATTCGGGTCGATATCTGCCGTCAGTGTAACAGGCGTGGTACCATCACCCTTGGGCACTTTCACTGTGGCGAGCAGGGGCAGCGACAAGGTGTTGGCATACACATCGATGGTGCCGCCCGCCTGCGGCGTGAGTTGCATCACGACACGGCGCGGAGTCCGCTTGAAGTCGAAATACTTATAAGCGGCAGAATTCATGTTCTCAATGTGCGTCAGGTGCTCATTATCTTGTGAAGTAAGTTCAACACGTGCGTTTCCGGTGAGGTAGCAAGCCCTCTCGGCATCCATCTTTTCGAAGGGATTGAGAGGTCCGGCAGCACCCTGCGTGGTCATCTCCACCTCCGGTATCGTTCCGTCGGCATTGAAGGTGATGGGCTCGACGCAAGCCTTTCGCATGCGTTCACATCCGTTGGTAGAACGGTGATAAAACACATACCACTGTCCGTTGAACTCAGCGATGGAGCCATGGTTGTTCCACACGAAGGGGTCGCATCCGAAATTGTCGACGATGACCCCTTTGTACTCATAAGGTCCTTCTATGTTCCGCGACATAGAGTAGCCTATACAAGTGGGCATACCCCTGCGTCCGATGTGCGCATAGACCAGATAATACCATCCGTTGCGTTTTATCATCTGAATACCCTCGTGGAAGGCATGTTTTTCTTCCGTGATGATGCTGTCACGGAGCGTTTCGGGGATGATTTCCTTCAAGTTGGGTTTCAGTTTTGCCATTTTCCCGGCAAATTGTCCGAAGAAGAGATACGGTGTGCCATCGTCGTCGATGAAGGCAGCAGGGTCTATCTGTTCCGCTTTTTTTATCAGCGTGCCGTTCTTGAAGGGACCTTCAGGAGCATTGCTCACGGCCACGCCCTCCACGTCTCTTGATCCACCCTGGCTGTAGAAGAGATAGAACTTGCCATCAGGTCCTTGGAGGCAGTCGGGTGCGAAGAGCAATTCGTCGTTATATTTCACCTCATCACGTTTTCCTTTCGAAGAGAACACGTCAGGATGACAAGTCCACGTTTTCATGTCGGTGGTACTCCACACATCATAGTCGTATGAGCAATAATAGTGCTTTGCCTCATCACGTGAACCATAGACATAGAGCGGTCCTCCGGGTTTCCATTGGTGTGCCGAAGGGTCGGCACAATACTTGCCCGACGGCACGATGGGATTTTGGGCTTTTACAGCCGCAGACAGTCCGCACAGGACCATCACACTTACGAAAAAGAATCGTTTCATTGTTGCGTTATATTTTCAATATACGGTTTGTCGAGCAGTCCTGTGGGCAGCAATACATAGCTGTCGGTATATCCCATCTCCGGTGTTGCCACGTAGAGGTCGGGATAATAAGCCCAGTTGCGTGCGGGCAGGAAGTGAAGCGGTCCGAACGTGTTGCGCCGTGTGAGCACCATATCGAGCCACATGACACCTTCGGCATCTACGTTGCCTATCTGCGCCACATAAGGTGTGAATGCCACAGTCTGCAGTTCTTCTGCCTCCCTTACCCTAATGCATGCAGCCTCGTAATCGGCAAAGACGAGCTGCCGCCTCAATCCGTCTCCCATCTCCGGTATACCCGTCACCTTATAGGATATGGTGCCGGAATAGAAAGGCAGTCCCTGCGGCACGACATCGCCCACATGCAGTTTCTCAGGCAGTTTCGTCATCACCGGCTTCACATAGCAGCACTGTGCAGGCTGTTCATGCGTCCCCACCTTTTGTCCCTGGGCTTGAGCCGGAGAGGGAACAGGTGTCACATTCACGCCGAAAGAACCTGTGAGATAAAGGGTTTCAATGTTCATGTCTTCGGTAAAGACTGTTTTGAGCGTCACTTTGTTCTGTCCCTCTTTCAGTCCATTCATTTTGATGCGTTTGTAGCAGGGGTCTATCCACCATCCCTCAATTTGCTGTTCCACCACTTGATCATTGAGTGATATTTGGAAGATTTGCGGTGTCTCTATGCAAAGGAACACATCGCTGTCGGGCAGGCACTCTATCTCGAAGGGGAACTCCAGTTGTATCTCACCATATTCCTTCTTGTCGGCGTTGACGAATTTGGCAAAGAACCACGGCTGCAGCATCTCGCCCCCGCGCGGTTTGAGTCCCAGTTGCTGTCGGATGGCCTTGTCGGCATGGATTACTTCCACCAGGCTCGAAGAGCGTTTTCCTCCTACTGTATAATACACCCAATCGAGCGGCAACACATTCGGCTCGTTGAGCTCATACGCATATTCCTCCGGGAAGACATAGGCCAGCCCTGCGACGCCCTTGGCAGGCAGTTGTTGTTTGGCAATGGTATGTTTCGAAACCATGAAGACATGCTCCTGAAGGGTGGCGAACTCCGTCTTGAAGGTCAATCCGTCGTTCTCCTCCTGTGCAGCATCTATGGCATAGACTTCGCCGTTACGGCAATTCCATTCCGAGAGTTTTCCGTTGGCAGGCAACGAGACGGTCACCTCGCCGAAATCGTCATCGCCGCTCATGTTCATCAGCACATAGAGCGTACGGTCGCCATCCTGCCGCACCTGGCAGAAGATATCGTCGATATTTTTGCCCAGGCTGTCGCGGACCGTCACCACGGGACGAATGAGAGGAAGGATGGCCTTGCCGATGCTCTCTTTTTCATAGTCGGCCTTCACGGCACTTGCCAAGAGTGTTTTCGGTTGGTCGCTCTCTTCCACATCCACCATTGTGGGTGCATCGCCGGCCAGCACCACCTTTCCGCCCTGTTCCATGAAATCCTTAATCAGGTTGAGTGTAGAAGTCCTCATTGTGGCCATATTGCCCACGAAGACCGTACGGTAGTCGGCCTGTCCCACGCGCAACACCGTTGTACCGTCCTCATCCTTTTGGACAGAAGCCAGACGGCTCATCATTTCCTCGTCGCCATAGTCGAAATCTATTTTTTGCGACTGCAGCCAACTGAAGAGGTCGAAATATCGGTTCTCTATTTCGGCTATAATGGGCGACTGCGGTGTGAGATCGGTGAAAGCGTCGACAGAGACCTGCGCGAAGACACTTTCAATAGGGCTGATAACCAGCACATCCGTCTGGGGTTTGCCCTGAGCCATCAGCATACCAAGACGCGCATAGTAGTCTTCAACAAACTTAAAGTCCTTGTACCAACCCGACTGATAGAAGATACTGGCGGGATAGTCGCGTTTTGCCTCTCCCTCCATGGTGTACCATGACAGGTGAGGGCATCTGACATTGATGCCGAAGAGCGCCTGCCAGTCGCCCACCTGCTTATAATCCTCGAAGGTCATCTGCCATCCGGTGGCGCCATACAGTTCGGAGAGGAGTCTTTTCTTGCCGAGCTGATGTCCTACAGAAGACAGTTGCTTTGCCACCCAGTATTTCCTGCTGTCCTGCGTGAGCATGTCCATGCCGGGAATGTGCATCAGTTCATAGCTTCGCATGAGAGAGCCCTGCATAGTAACCTGCGACACGAAATTGTCCTCATGCAAGAGATGTCCCGTGAATGCCATGTTATGTTCAGAACACCAGTCGTAGAGCGGTTTCATAAAGTTGTTCAGGAACAGTTCTTCTCCCATCTCCACATACTGCCACTTCACCTTGTGGTAGTTTTTGCCTTCCGGATGCAGGAAGAGATAAGGCAGCTGGTCGACGATGTCCTCACCGAAGCGTTTTTTATACTCCTCGGGGAACTTGTCGGTCCAAGGGCACATATAAGGCCTGTTTTTGCTGTCGTTGCTGAAGTTGGTGAAGAGGGGGCCGCGGTGCGGCTCATCAGTGAAGATGCCCACGATGCTTGAGCCCACCCTGCCCTCACACTTGTTAGCGTAAGCCTCATGCGTCAGTTCGATGTATTTCTTTGTGGCCTCGGGATTCATGGCATCGACATAGGAGAATCCGTTGACGAAGTCGGAGTTTGGAGCCTTCTCCCGGAAGAAGGCGAGCACGCTGTTGCCTGCAGTAGCTTTCTCTCCCGGCTGCAATCTCTGCAGTTGTGTGAACGAGGTGCCGTCGAGTTGGCATGAGAAAGCAGCCAAGAGTGTGTCGGCCCATTCGTATTGTGCCCGTGGCACCACTTTCAGGGTGACGAAGTTCATGCGGAAATCCGGGTTCTTGGTCACATATCCCCCTGCCGTTCCCGAAGGCCATCTATCCTCATCATAGAGATAATTTTCCATCCCCAGCCGTTTGCCATAGTCGGCCACGTCGTTGGTCAGCTGGAACCACTCATCGCCCAGGTATTCCGTTTGCAGTCCCACGCGTGAGTGCATGAAATATCCTCCGAATCCCATATCCTTCATGGCATCCACCTGCCGCAGCAGTTCCTCCTTATCAAGTTTACCGTTCCATGCCCAGAAGGGTTTTCCCCGCCACTCGTTCGACGGATTCTTGAACTCCCGCATCAGTTTCGTATCGGAAAGCCTTGACTGCTTTTGTCCGTCATTTGCACAACCAGACATCAGCAACAGTCCTGCTGCCATTACGGCTATATAACACTTTTTCATAGTCATGATTCTTATAGGTTATAGTTCTATTTCCTTAGTCAGTCGGATGTCACGCGACGAAGCGCCTATCTCGATGACATAGCGTCCGCCGTCCTTTATCCACCGCTGTGCGGCTACGCTCCAATAGCTGTAGTCCTCATCAGAGAGACGCAGAGAGACCTGTCGGCTCTCCCCCGGCATCAGTTCCACTTTCTCAAAAGCTTTCAGTTCATGCACCGGCCGTTCCACCTTTGCCTCAGGCTGCCCCACATAGAGCTGCACGGTTTCCTTTCCTTTCACCTTCCCGTCGTTGGTAAGCGTGAACGACACCGTCTTTCCATCGGCAGAAACCTGCAGGTTGCTGTATCTGAACTGCGTATAGCTGAGACCATATCCGAAGGGGAAGAGCGGTTCCACCTCCTTTGTATCGTAGTAGCGGTATCCCACCATCAGTTTCTCCTTGCAGTACACATTGTCCACATCCTGTGAGGAGTACACGTTGAGCGGGGCATCCTCATACTTCTTTGGCCAGGAGAACGTAAGTTTTCCCGAGGGACAGGTATTGCCCATGAGCACATCGGCGAAAGCCTTTCCGCCGAGCATGCCGGGATAGAACAGTTCCACCACGGCAGGCACCTTGTCGATGAAGGGGAGTGCGAGGGGAGCCCCATTGTAGAGAGCCACCACGACATTCTTGTTGAGCGTCGTGAGTTGGCGCACCAGTTCCGCCTGTCCGAGGGGGAAGTCCATTGTCTGCCTGTCACGTCCTTCACAGTCAAGATTATGGTCGAGTCCGCCCACGAAGAGCACGGCATCGGCTTTCTTGATGACATTGCGATGCTGTTTCAGTTGTCGGCTCACACCCGCCTCGCTGCCCGGCAGCGACCATTCCATCCTCACCGAGGGGCGGTCTTTGGCCCAGTAATTCATCTCTGTGGCATTCTTGGCACCCTCTGCCGTCTGGCGGTACACTATGCGCACGTCGTATTCGTGTCCTGCCTCGAGCGACAACATGGCTGTTCCGCTCTGCGGCACCCCATGTTCAATATTACGTACCGTCTGTGCCCCCATGTCGGCCACCCACAAATCGGCCACATCGTCGGAGATGAGCTTGACGATGTAGATGCCCGTCACGGGCGCTTTCACACGTGCGTTTATCGTGGCCTGCAGTTCACCCACCGCGATGTCGGCAGCCGGCGAATTGTTGAACCAGGAGAAGTCGATCTGGTTGGCAGTGGCCTTGTGCGGTGCCGTGCCTTTTGCATTGTTGTAGTCGATATTCACCTGGCCGACCCACTCGTTGTCCTGCAGCATTCTGAATTCAGCCTCTCCGGTAAGCGGCAGATAAGTGATATGCGTCTTCGTCGTGTCTATGGTCTGTTTCAACCCCTGGAGGACGGTGACCTCCCATGGCGACTGAGCCCCGGAACTGCCGCCCAGTCCGAGCACATCGAAGCGGCGGTCGGCATTGGGTCCGAGCACCACGATATTTTTCACCTTATTGGCTTTCAAAGGCAGCAACTGGCGTTCGTTTTTCAGGAGCACGATGCCTTCAGCGGCCGCTTCATAAGCCACCTGCTGGTGTGCGGGTGTATTCAGTTCGCCCTCACCAATCCTGCATTTCTTCTCGCCCAACAGTCCTATCTGATAACGCAGCCACAGGTGGCGGCGCACCATTTCGTCGAGTATCTCTACAGGTACCTTTCCCACTTCAACCGCATCGGCCAGTTGTTTGCCGAAGGGCACACCCTCGTAGGAGCCCCATGGCATATCCATGTCGAGTCCGGCCAGCGCCGCCTTCACGGTGCTTCGCGAGTGGCAGAAATCGGTCAACACGATGCCCTTGAATCCCCATTCATTTTTCAGCACCTGCTGCAGGAGCCATTGGTTGTCGCTGCACAATTCGCCGTTCAGTCCGTTGGCAGCCGTCATGACCGACCACGGGTTGCTCTCCCGCTGGCATATTTCGAAGCCCCTCAGGTAGACCTCCCTCAGCGTGCGTTCGTCGGCCCATGTCATATAGAGATTTCTGTTCCAGTCTCTTCCGTTGCATGCGAAGTGTTTCATGCACGCCGCAATGCCCTCATCCTGCATGCCACGCACCTGTCCGGCGGCAATTTTTCCGCAGAGCACAGGGTCCTCGCTCATATACTCGAAGAACCTGGCACCGAGCGGGTCGCGATTGATGTTGAAAGCAGGTCCGAAGATAATGCCCACGCCCTGACGCCTTGCCTCCTCGCCTATCACGTGCCCCACACGTTCGGAAAGAGCCGGATTCCATGTAGAGGCCAGACAGATACCCGAGGGGAATGCCGTCACATCCGGTATCACCACGCCACGTGGTCCGTCGGAGCCAAAGAAAGTAGGCACGCCCAGTCGCTCGACCCCGGGAAACTTCACCACGCCGAAGTCCTCGCCTCCGAAGCACATGCGTACTTTTTCCTCGAGTGTCATCTGACTGATCAGTTGTTCTATTTCCCAGTCTATGTGCTGTGCGTTTACGGTGAGCGACACCGCTCCTATCAGCGCCAAAGCAAAAATTTTCTTCATATCCTCAAAATTAGGTGTATTCTGTTATTACTCTCTTACCACTTCAATTCCCTCGGGAGCTTT
>CAJONT010000317.1 GCA_905235975.1 uncultured Prevotella sp. | reverse complement strand
GATCACTCCCTCAATTTTTTCCAATCTTGCTTCACGTTGTGAGACATCTGGGCACTAATTTTGTGCCCAGAATAAAAAAACGTCATTATGAAGCGAATGAACAATGAGAAAGTGATGGCCATTGAGCTGGAAGAAGCCTTGGCTGACTACATCAGCTATGGTGCCGATAACGGCGGACAGAACCTCTTCGGCGATATCCTCGACAGAATATGTTCCCTCGAGCAGGCAGGGGACATCCTCTCGCGCCATGCCGAAGAACTGGCAAGTTATGTCCAGTCGCACAAAATCTTCGACGGCAGAATCACTTTCCCCACCTTGAATGCTGCCGAATCAAAGTCACCAGCTGAGCGGCAGCCATCTCAGAAAACTGACCCGCAGCCATCATCAAAACGGCAATCCTCTCAGAAAACTGACCCGCAGCCATCATCAAAACGGCAATCCTCTCAGAAAGCCGACCCGCAGCCATCCTCACAGAAAGCCGGAATCTTCCATGATGTCCGCCATATCGCCATTGGGGCGTTCGATACAGCGCTTATGGTGATTCTCACCTTCTTCCTTACCCTCAGCTTGTTGCAGCATTTCTATACGCTGGGGTAGCGTTATACCTCGCGTGGGGCTTGGCGCCACGTTACGCGCCCGTTATGACCCAGTTCCTTGCCCACTGCCTCATAGAGCGCCCACTGGTTGAGGGCGCGCTCCAGGTTGTGGCTGGGGTGCGTGATGCGATAGTAGGTGTCGCCGTTGAGGTAATCGGCGAGGAAGCGCACGCACTGCATATAGGGGAACAGGGCGGCGGCAAAGGGCAGGTTGTCGCGCTCTATGGGCAGCAGGAAGCGGGCCCCCTCTAAATAGCCTTCGGTGAAAGCCTCGTATATGTCGGTGCGGAATGCCACCTTCTTCACGTCGGGGTCATCTTCTGCCACCATGTTGCCCGCCGTGCGCAGGAAGTCGCCGTAGTCGGAGAAGACGAAGGCCGGCATTACCGTGTCGAGGTCTATCACGCAGAGCACCTCGTCGGTCTCCGCATCGTAGAGCACATTGTTCACCTTGGTGTCGCAGTGGCAGATACGCTTGGGCAGCAGACCGGAGGCATGGCTGCGCTCGGCACTGCACATGAGGTCGGCATCCTGCCTGATGGCATCCAATAACGCACGCACCTCGGCCACACGCCCTGCCGCATCGGCTGTGGCGGCTTCTTCCAACTGGCGCAGGCGAAGGGGCATGTTGTGAAAGTCGGGTATCGTTTCGCCCAACGGCTCTTCTAAGTCGGAGAGCATATATTCAAACTGTCCGAAGGCGCTGCCTGTGTGGCGGGCACTCTCCGGCGTCACTGCCTCGTGGGTGGCGGTGCCCGGAATGAACACCGAAAGGCGCCAGGGCTTGCCCTCGGCATCGCGGCAGTAGGTGCGGCCGGCAGCGGTGGGTATGAAGCGCAGCACGCGGCGCTCGGCATCGGCCACGCCTGCCATCTTCCGGCGCAGGTGCTCCGTCACGGCCTCTATGTTGTGTTGCAGAAGGGGTATGTCGCGGAATATGCCTTCGTTGATGCACTGCAGCACGTAGTCGGGTGCATCGGCTTCCATGGTGGTCACTTTGTAGGTGCGGTTGATGAGTCCGTTGCCGAGGGGCTCCACACGGCTCACGGTGCCGCGGAGGACAAACTGTTTCAGTAGGGTGTCGAATGTGTTCATGGCTTTTTGTCTCTTTATGGCAAAAATAAGAAATTTACCCGGTTTGACCCCGCTTTTTGGACAAAATTTTGTGAAAGGAAGCGAAATGTTGAGAAAATCCCCCCTTTTACCGATTTTTTTTTGCTGAATTGATGAAATTTCAGACCTTTGTCCATCATGATTCTACTAACACAAAAAATGATTATATGAGAAGGATGATTTTTATGATGACCATGATGCTGTTCGTCGCAGCTTCCGTGGCGCAAACCATGAACGTGGCAGTGGGACAGGTCACCTATGCCGTGCCGGCAGCACAGGCTGGCGATATGACCTACGAGAATGCCACCACGCTGACGATATGTAACCGAACGTTCGATTTGAACGACATCACACGCATCTATGTGGACAACAGCGAGGTGACCGACAACACGGTGAGCGTGACCTACAACGGCAACACCGCCTCCGTGGTCGTGGCGGGCAACGTCGCACAGTATGTCACGGCTTCTGTCGACGGCGCACATGTGCAGGTGGCACAGAGCGAGGACGTGGCCGATGAAATCACCTATACGCTGACGGGTGCTTCCGACAACGGTTCCTTCTACCTGTCGGGCAAGTACAAGGCCACCGTGGTGATGAACGACCTCTCCCTGACGAGTCTCAACGGATATGCCGTCAACATCGACAACGGAAAGCGCATCGCACTCGAACTCAGTGGTTCCAACACGTTGACCGATGCCGCCGACGGCGACCAGAAGGCTTGCTTTGTGGTGAAAGGACATCCTGAAGTCACGGGCTCCGGCTCGCTCACCCTCACCGGCAATACGAAACATGCGCTCAAGACGGGCGAGTATATGCAGCTCAAGAAGAAGTTCACGGGCTCCATCACGGTGGCAAGTGCCGTGTCCGACGGACTGCACATCGGTCAGTATCTGGAGATGAACAACGGCCGCATCGTGGTGCTTCAGGCGGGTGACGACGGCATCCAGGTAGAGGCGACGGAAGAGGGCGATGAGTACGACGGCGAGTTCATCATGAAGGGAGGAACCATCGATCTCACAGTGACCGCTGCCGACGTGAAGGGTATCAAGTGCGACAGCAAGGCTACCATCAGCGACGACCTCGGCAATGCCACCACCATCAAGATTGTCTGTTCGTCAAGTGCTGTGGCTGCCAAAGGTATCAAGAGCAGCGGCGAGATAGAAATCACTGGCGGCGACATCCAGATAAGCACCGCCGGCAAGGGAATCTGGGACAGCGACGACAGTTCCACCTCTGCCTGTGCAGCCATCAAAGGCGATGGCAATATCACCATTAGCGGGGGCACACTTGTGCTCACAGCCACAGGCTCCGGAGGAAAGGGACTGAGCGGCGATGCCGACCTCTTCATCACGGGCGGCGACATCACCGTCTCCACATCGGGCGGCCTCTACTACAACAACGGCTCCTATGAGAACACCAACTACACGGGCAACACCGACAATGTGAACAGCGATTACACATCCTCGCCGAAGGGTATCAAGTTCGACGGCAACATTACCATTTCCGGCGGTACCGTCACCGTGACAACCACGGGCTACAATGCCGAGGGCATAGAAAGCAAGAATGTGCTGACCATAGAAGACGGCACCGTCACCGTGAATGCTTACGACGACTGCATCAACTCGAAGAGTCACATGTATCTGAAGGGTGGCACCATTACGGTGGTGTCGGCCGACAACGACGGCATCGACTCCAACGGTAATCTCTACATAAGTGGTGGCACCATCGTGGCTTGCGGCGCCAAGTCGCCTGAGTGTGGCCTTGATGCCGCCGAGCAGTACCATCTCTATATCACGGGCGGCTCTGTGCTCGCCATCGGCGGCGGCAACAATGCCGTGTCGTCGACAACCGACTCGCAACCTGTGCTCAGCACATCAGGCAACGTGACGGGCGGCTCCACCGTCAGTGTGAAGAGCGGTTCCGAAACACTGGTCTCCTTCACCGTACCTCAGAACTACTCCGCCGGCAACAGCGGCGGCGGTCCTGGCGGTGGTCCCGGCGGTGGTCCCGGCGGCAGCGGCAACAGCAGTGTCCTCATCAGTTGCAACGGCCTTACCACTGGCAGTTCTTACACGGTGACCATGGG
>CAJONT010000316.1 GCA_905235975.1 uncultured Prevotella sp. | reverse complement strand
GACCTCTTCAAATTGCGCAATAGGCTCTCCCTGCTCATGGGGCTCGGATTCCTCCTCATGGTGGGCATCGTGTGGCGCAACATCAGAAGCCTGAGCCGACTCCACGATGCCGATATGGAACGGGAGCGCATCAGCGGCGAACTGCATGTGGCAAACACCATTCAGATGGAAATGATTCCCAAAGTGTTCCCGCCCTATCCTGAACGCCACGACATCGATATCTTCGGCGCGGTGAAGCCGGCAAGGGAGGTGGGAGGCGACCTCTTCGACTTCTTCATACGCGATGAGAAACTCTTCTTCTGCATAGGTGATGTAAGCGGCAAGGGCGTGCCCTCCTCGCTCGTCATGGCGGTGATACATGCGCAGTTCAGACTGGCTTTCAACCAATACAGCAATCCGGCACGCATCATGGCGGTGCTCAACGAGGAGTCGTGCGAGGGCAACGATTCCAACCTCTTCGTCACCCTCTTCATCGGGGTGCTCGACCTCCCCACAGGACGCTTGCGCTACTGCAACGCCGGACACGACGCTCCCTACATCAAAACCGGTGGAAAGTGGCAGCAACTCAACGTCGTGGCCAATCTGCCCATCGCACTCTTTCACGATTTCAAATATACCATGCAGGAAACCGTGCTCACACGCGAGACCACCCTCTTCCTCTATACCGACGGGCTCACTGAGGGCAAGAATGGGCGGAACGATATGCTGGGGCTGAAACGTGTGGAGCAGTATCTGGAAAAGAGTCAGACGCATACGCCGAAGGTGCTGATAGAGGATATGACCGAACACTTCAATAAGTTCAGCGACGGGGCCGAGCAGAGCGACGACCTCACGATGCTGGCCATTACCTATAAACCGCTTGTCTGCCAAGAGACGCTGAACGAGAAAATCGTGCTCTCCAACAAGGTAAGCGAGGTGAAAAGGCTCAACGACTTCATCAAAACGGTCGCCACACAGGCTGGATTTGAACCGTCCACGGTCGCCGGCATCAAGTTGGCTGTCGAAGAGGCTGTGGTCAATGTCATTCAATATGCCTACCCGAAAAACACCGAAGGCGAGGTGACAGTCGAGGCATTCTCCAACGGACAGCGAATGAAAATCGTGCTCTCCGACAATGGAACACCTTTCGACCCCACAGAGGCGCTGAGAGCCGACACCACCCTCGACGTGGAAGACCGACCGGTGGGAGGACTCGGCATCCTGCTCGTGCGCGAACTGATGGACACCATCAACTATGAGCGGACCGAAGGGCGCAACGTGCTCACATTGAGAAAAAACATCAATAAATAACCTGAAAAACTTTAAAAAAATGAAAGCGACTATTCAAGAAATTGACGGAAAGTATTTGGCAACACTCGAAGGCGAACTCGACACAGCAGCTGCTGCCGAGGTGGAAAAAACGTTGCAGCCGCTCTACACGAGCGACGGACGTGACATCGTAATCGAATGCGAAAAACTCGAGTATATCGCCTCCAGCGGATTGCGCATCCTCATCAGTATCCTCAAGGCTGCCAAGGTGGCTGGCTCAAAGGTGGTAATCAAAAACCTGAACGACGATATCAAAAACGTGTTCAAAATAACAGGCTTCATCAGCCTCTTCGATTTTGAGTAATTCACGGCACTACACCATGAAACTTTCACGTAATTTCACCATGCTGTTGGCTTCTGCGGCCTTCGCAGCGGCCTTCGCCGTTCCTGCACAAGCCCAGGAGGATTCTTTGCAGACAAAGCAACAGGAGAAAGAGAATCAGCTCAGCATCGGCATCTCCTTTCTCAGCCACGGGGAGACGAGAAACGGTGGCGTGGAAGATAATGAAAATGAAAATAGGTTCGGTGCAGATGCCACTTCCAATGACAAGGCCCACTTCCTCATGAGCAGGACACGACTCTCCGTCGGCTATCAGAAGACGGGACTCGAGGCAAAGGTGGCGGCGCAGCATTCCGGCATCTGGGGACAGAAAGGGCAGGGCACACTGAACCTCTATGAGGCCTGGGCAAAGATGTCGATGACAAACGGACTCTTTGCACAGGTGGGAAGAATCGCACTGGCCTACGACGATGAGCGCATCATCGGTCCTAACGACTGGGCCATGGCAGGAAAATCTCACGATGTGCTCCGACTGGGATATGAGGGTAAAAACCACAAATTGCATGCCATCTTAGCCTACAATCAGAACGCCGAAAACGTCACAGGCGGCACCTACTATGCCGATGGCGCCCAACCTTATAAAACCATGCACATGGGGTGGTATCACTACGACCTGCCCGCGCATCACTTCGGTGCTTCGCTTCTCTTCATGAACGTCGGTATGCAGGGCGGTGAGAAAGATGGACACGGGAACAATAGGCCAAGGACGATATATCAACGACTGTTTGGCGGATACCTGTCTTACCTTCCTGATAAGTTTCAGGCAGAGGCTTCCTACTACAGACAGAATGGCAAACATGAAAGCGGCATACCCATCAGAGCATGGATGGCAAGCATTGTGGCCAACTGGCAACCACACCTTCAGTGGAACGTGCAGGCCGGCTACGACTTCCTGAGCGGTGACAAGTTTTTCGCGGTGCCTGCGGACGGACAAATCGGCATGGTGCAACATACCAAAATCAGGGGGTTCAGCCCTGTCTATGGCTCACACCATAAGTTCTATGGTATGATGGACTTCTTCTATGTCAGTTCCTTCTTGTACGGATTCACACCGGGTTTGCAGAACCTCTATGCCGGGCTCGACTACAAACCTGTCAAAGACCTTAAATTTTCTCTACGCTACCACTACCTGGCTACCGCAACCGATCTTGATGCCATCGACAGGACCCTTGGACATGATGTCGACATCGAAGCTTCCTATGCCATCATGAAAGAGGCGCGTCTCTCACTCGGCTTTTCTTATATGAAGGGTACCGAATCGATGGAACGTCTCAAGCGCGCCGACTCAGAAGGCCGCCTGAAATGGGGATGGTTCTCTCTTGTAGTCAATCCGAATGTGTTTAAAATTAAATGGTGAGACAGGTATTCTGCCTGTCTCACCATTTTGTCGCATTAGCATGCCTCCTGTCGCATAGATGAGAGCGATATATCGTCCCTATGCAGGCTTCCGATGATTATTTGGCCTATCTTTGTACCGGAAAACAAATAAAACACACAAAATATTTACATTATGAAAACGATAAATTCTCTGTCTTCTGTACAGTCCGGCATTTCTTCGGAATTTGCCGGTAATACGCCGAGTGTCGAAACGCATGACATCGTCTCACACTTACGTCGTCAGGTAAAAGCCACGCCCGACAATGTGGCCGTTGTCTATAACGACAAGCGCTATACTTATAAAGAGGTGGACGAACTGAGCGACCG
>CAJONT010000315.1 GCA_905235975.1 uncultured Prevotella sp. | reverse complement strand
CTGGCGGGGTGCTTTTGTGGAGTGGAAGGTGGGGGACGGCGCGGGAAAACCGCGCCGCACACTAAGGGAGGTGGGGTGGTTTTTTGGGTGGAGCTAATATACAGTGAGACAAGGTGTTAGCATAAACGAGTAGTCATAATCTCTGATTTTCATAATAGGAGGCGCTTCACGAAAGCTGTTGTTGAGCGTCGGCTAAAATATATTATGAATCTGTTCAAATCTTATTGCTATTTGGTTCATTCGTAATGGATATGGGGGATTTCGGATGATTCGGTTGCTTTCTTGTATTTTACATGAAAGCACACACCTTGATTTAAATATCCTTAAAAAGAGGGAGAATTTGTGCGGATGGAGGGGAAGAGAAGCGAAATAAGCACTAATTTTGCAGTAGGTTAGCAAACTGCCGGACAATTGGTGAGACAGAAGCGAATGAAAACAGCACAAAAGAAACACACTACACGGATTTGGACAGGGGAAGCGAATCCTTCATTGTCAGGGAAAACGGCGTGTTTTGTGATGAAGATGCTGATTTTTCTGTCAGGCATACTCGGCCCGTGGATGCACGTGCGTGGGGAGGGGGCGACCGCTTACCAGGGCATGACGGCACGAGGCTCGGGCGAGGACGAACTTTTGACTTTGCGTTCGGTTGAAGACGAACCATTAGCTTTGTGTTCGGTTGAGGACCGCACATCGGCTTTACGTTCGGTTGAGGACGATACCGTGTATAACGATACTGTGCGGGCGCGAGAGATCAAAGAGCTGACGGTGACCGCGAGGCGTTCGTCGACACGAAGGTTGGGGGGAGCCTCCAATGGGTTCATCATCGACAGAGAGGAACTTTTCAAGGCCGCGTGCTGCAACTTAGGCGAGAGTTTCACCACAAATCCGTCGGTGGACGTGCACTACTCCGATGCAGCGACCGGTGCCAAGCAGATACGTCTGTTGGGACTGAGCGGCACCTACGTGCAGATGCTGACGGAAAACCTGCCCAACCTGCGCGGGCTTGCCAGTGCCTACTCCCTCGACTACGTGCCCGGTCCGTGGATGCAGAGCATACAGGTGTCGAAGGGAGCGTCGTCGGTGCGCAACGGCTATGAGAGCATCACAGGGCAGATAGACGTGGAATACCTGAAGCCAGACGCCGACGAAGGCGTGACGGTGAACCTCTTCGGCAACACGATGCAACGGGTGGAAGCCAACGCCGATGCCAACGTACATCTGCGCGAGGGTGTGAGCAGCGAGATACTCGTTCACTACCAAGACGCCTTCCACGACGACGACATCAACCACGACGGATTCGCCGACGACCCCAGCATACGGCAGTACCACCTGCAGAACCGCTGGAAGATTCAAGGCACGCGCCACCTCACCCACGTGGGCATAGGGTTGCTGAATGAGCGGCGCGAAGGAGGGCAGACAGCCCATCTCCTCCACCGCCCAGACGGCTTTCTCCACGGCGCAGACAGCCAGAGCGGATATGGCCTCTACACCATAGGTACCGACAACAAGCGCTACGAAGGCTACCTGAAACACGCATGGGTGATAGCCCCCGAGCACGGCACCAACGTGGCGCTAATGGCCAATGCCTCGCTCCACGAGACCGATGCCCACTACGGTCACAAGACCTACGACGCCGAAGAGCGCACCGCCTACGGCCAGTTGATGTTTGAGACCCATTGGGGCGATACCCACGAGCTCTCGGCGGGCCTCTCGCTGCAGCACGACTACCTTCACCAGCGTGTGTCGGTGGCCACGGGTGCCGCCGTACGCGAGAAGGAAACCACCGCCGGCGGCTATGTGCAATACACCTACACAATGGCCAGTGGTCTCACGGCGATGGCCGGTCTGCGTGCCGACCACAGCAGTGCCTACGGCACTTTCGTGACCCCTCGCCTGCACCTGAAATACATGCCGACGGAGCATGCCACGCTGCGTCTGAGCGCCGGCAAGGGCTACCGCAGCGTGCATGCGCTGGCCGAGCACAACTACCTGTTGGGCAGCGGCCGCAGTCTGCACATTGCCGACCTGCATCAGGAAGAAGCCTGGAATGCCGGTGTGAACGGTGCCTTCACGCTGCCCCTCGGCGGCAGGAACCTGAAGTTGAACGCCGAGTACTACTACACCCGTTTCAACGAGCAGGCCGTCATCGACTACGACAGCCATCCCGGCGAGATATCCATCGGCAACCTTGACGGGCGCTCCTACTCGCACACCGTACAGATAGACGCCACCTACCCCGTGGCGACCGGTTTGGAGGTGACCGCTGCCTACCGTTTGAACGACGTGAAGACCAGCTATGGCGGCACGCTCCGCGCGAAGCCGCTGACGAGCCGCTACAAGGCCCTGCTGAGTGCGAGTTACAAGACCCCTCTCGGTCTGTGGCAGGCCGATGCCACCTTGCAGTTGAACGGCGGCGGCCGGTTGCCCGTCTCCTACGCCGAGGCCGACGGAAGTCCCTCGTGGCCGTCGCATTTCAGCGCCTTCGAGCAGCTGCACCTTCAGGTGACGCGCTGGTTCCGCCATTTCTCCGTCTACGTGGGCGGCGAGAATCTCACCGGCAAGCGTCAGAAGACGCCCATCATCCATGCCGAGGCCCCCTGGAGCGCAGCGTTCGACCCCACCATGGTGTGGGGTCCTGTGAGCGGCGCCGCCGGCTACATCGGCATCCGCATGAACATAGGAAAACTTTAATTTCACACACAGATACTTTAATTTAAAATACAGATACAAGATGAAGAAAACAGCCCTTTTACTGAGCTTTATGATGGCCGTTGCCACCGGTATGGCCAAGGATTTCAAGACCCTCGTCGTGACCACCACCCCGCAGATGCACTGTGCCAACTGCGAGCAGAAGGTGAAGAACAACCTGCGCTTTGAGAAAGGTATAAAGAACATAGAGACCAGCGTGGAGCATCAGACGGTGACCATCACCTACGATGCCGACAAGACCACCCCGTCGAAGATTATCTCCGGTTTCGGCAAGTTCGGCTACACCGCCCGCGAGCTGAAAAAAGGCGAGACGGTGAAGAAAGAAGCCCACAGCTGCCGCAACATGTAAACCACCCCTGTGTCCACCGAAGAAGCGCACACCACCCAGCCCCCTGCCGACGTGCTGATAGCCGTGGGCAGCAACCACGATGCAGCCCACACCCTGTGTGCCGCCCTGTCGCTCGTGCCCGCGCTGCTTGAAGACCCCGTTTGCACCCGTGTGGCAGAGACACAAGCCATCGGCATCGATGCCCCCGACTTCCACAACCTGCTCATCACCGGCAAGGTGCGCTGCGACGCCCCCACGCTGACATCCCGTCTGAAAGCCATCGAGCAAGCCTGCGGCGACACCCGAGCCCTTCGCGCGCGCCACCTGATACGCCTCGACCTCGACCTGTTGGCACTCGGCGATGCACGCTACCATGCCCCCGACTGGACGCGCTACTACATCCGCACCCTTTTGGAAGAACTGCACACCCTCTGTGCCGACCGCCCCCAGGTGGGCGAATGGCTGCAGTGGACACAACCCCAACCCCCAATGCAATGAGACACTACTGCCCCACCCTCCTGCTGCTGATGCTGCTCGTGGCCGTGCCATGCGCCCATGCGCAGGATTTCGACCGCTGGTTCACCGATGCCACGCTGCGCATCGACTACACCTTCACCGGCAATGCCTACAGCCAGCAGATAAACGTCGACGAACTGGTACGCCTGCCCCGCTGGTGGGGCAAGCGCGCCCATCTTGACGATGTGCCCGTACGCGGCAACGGCCAGATTGTGGTGCGCGACCACAAGAGCGGCACCGTCATCTACCGCAACTCCTTCAGCACCCTGTTTCAGGAGTGGCTCTCCTACGACGAGAGCCAGGGCAGTCCGCGTTCCTTCGAGAACGTGTTTTTGGTGCCCATGCCCAAGGACACCGCCGATGTGACGGTGGAGCTCTACAACAACCGCCAGGAGCCGATGGCCACCATGACACACCAGGTGTCGCCCGACGACATCCTGATACGGCGCGCCGGCGAGCACCGGCTCACCCCCCACAAGCGCATGCAATCTGCTGCCGACAGCACCCGCTGCATCCACATCGCCTACGTGGCCGAGGGCTATCAGGAAAGCGAGATGGACGTGTTTCTCCGCGACGTGGAGCGCTGCATGGGCGCCCTCTTCTCGCACGAGCCGTTCCGTTCTCTCCGCGACCGCTTCGAGGTGACCGCCGTGATGAGCCCCTCGGCAGAGAGCGGCACGAGCATTCCCCACGACGGCATCTGGAAGGAGACCGCCCTGCACAGCCACTTCGACACCTTCTACAGCAACCGCTATCTCACCACGCTCCACCTGAAAGCCTTGCACGACTGGCTCGCCGGCATCGCATACGAGCACATCATCGTGCTTGTGAACACCGAGCAGTACGGCGGCGGCGGCATCCTGAACAGCTACAACCTGTCGATGGCCCATCACGACCTCACCCTTCCCGTGGTGGTGCACGAGTTCGGCCACAGTTTCGGCGGCCTTGCCGACGAGTATGCCTATGAGCAGGAAGCCATCCCCATGTACCCCCACGACGTGGAGCCCTGGGAGCCCAACATCACGACGAAGGTGAACCTTGCGTCGAAGTGGGGCGACCTGATGCAGCAAGGCGGCGAGGTGGGACTCTATGAAGGCGCCGGCTACAGTATGAAAGGCGTGTACCGTCCCTGTGCCGACTGCCGTATGCGCACGAACGAGAACCCCACCTTCTGCGTGGTGTGCGACCGTGCCCTGCGCCGTCTGATAGACTTCTATACCGCCTATTGATGAAGAAGAGGCTGATACTGCTGCTGCTTTGCATCTGGGGTCTGGCACAGGCCTCCGACCAGGAGACCGACACGCAGCGCTTGGAGCGTGCCGTGTCGTACTTCCAGGGCGGCAAGTATCACGAGGCGATGGTGCTCTTCGAGCAGCTCGACGCCAAATACAGTCTGAACCCCCGTTTCTACGGTTTCTTAGGCGTGTGCTACTACCATGAGCGGCTCTACGAAGAAGCCGCTGCGGTACTCGACAAATACATGGACAAGTTGGAAGTGTTTGCGCCTTCCGAGCGCGCCGTCTACTACTTTACCGGCGGCGACAGCCATTTCAAGGAAGGCGACTACGAGACCGCCGTGGGCTACTTTGAGAAAGCCCTCAGCCTGTGCTATGAAAACGAGAAGCCAGAGATATACTACAAGTTGGCTTACAGCCATTTGCGCATGGACGACACCGAGACCGCCAATGTGCTGTTTAAGGAAGCCGAAGACTATTATGCGCTTTATCACACCATCCCCAAGCTGTCGGCACGCATCAGCGAGATGCAAGGAATTGTGGACGACTGCGAGCGTGAGTTGGCCATTGTCAACCTGCCCAAGGAAGAGCCCCTGCTGCGCGACACGCTGCACTTTGAGGTGCCGAAGGCCATCAATCTTGACGACATCTTCGGCAGCGGCATAGAGATAGACGAAGACGAGTGACGGGTGTCAGCGCATGCTCCCGTCGTCGAAGCAAAGAGGCAGCAAGTCTTTCACGCTGCGAACGATATAGATGCCGTCGGTGCCGTAGAGCAAGATGCGCATGGGCTGTTTGTAGCGTTCCTCCACCTCCGACATCACCTGCCGGCAAGAGCCGCAGGGACTTACCGGCACACGCATCATACCATTTTGGTTTTTTGCTGCGATGGCCATGGCCACCACGGGCTGATCGGGGTACTGCACCTGTGCAGCAAAGATGGCAGTCCTTTCGGCGCAAAGCCCCACGGTGAAGACCGCGTTCTCCTGATTGGCACCCAAGATGACCGTACCGTTGGCCAATCGCAGCGCAGCCCCCACATTGAAGTTGGAGTATTTGGCATAAGAGCGCTCAGTGGCTTGGATGGCGGCGAGCACGAGCGCACGGTCGTCGTCGGAGAGCTCGTCGAGTTGAGCGAACTGCAGGTTTATCGTCAGTTGAATGTCTTTCATATATAGGTGTGTTCCTGTTATTCCTCGCCTATTCCTTGCTGCCCTCGCCGCTTTCGCTGTTTTCCTCGCCGACGAATTCATAGCATCCCATGTCGGGTTCTTCGTCGCGTCTCACACCGAGGCGGTCGTATTCGAGCGCAAAGTCCGGATTGGCGGTACCGATGGCCTGTGCATTCTTTTTGAGCCGGAAGTCGTAGATGAAGTTATCGGTATCGAACTTGGCAAACTGCTTGTATCCGCAGATGACGGTGTCCTTCGGGTCCTCCCAAATGACATCCTTGATGCGTATGGTGTCCTCGATGGCCGGAGTGCGCAGCAGGCAGTGGTCGAAGGAGAATTCGTAGTTAGCGGTAGAGTCCGCCTCGCCCATCACCACATCGTTGGCATATCCTGTGACGATAGAGTTGATGCAGTCGAACTGATAGAGCGGGTACACCTTGTCTTCGAAGACATTGCCGAATCGCAGTGCCGCGCCCCTGTTGGCATCGTAGGGATAGAACTGCGCCAGTGTGCAGTGCCAGAGTCGCCCCACCCCACCTCTGAACGCCACGCAGTCGTGCAGCGTGTTCGACACCTGGCAGTTGACGACATCCACCACGGCATTTGTAGTGAGCAGCCCGTAGCCCTGGCAGTTGTGTATGACGGAGTTGGAAAGCTCCAGTTTCATTTTCTCGACGCTTGCGGAATCGCAAACGACACCGTTGTAGGCGCTGTGGATATCGACATAGTTCAAGACATTCCCGTAGGACGGTTCATAGAAGTGAATGCCCTGCCACTGTCCGCTGACGCGGTCGTAGGGCAGGTAGTCGAACATACGGTCTATGCGGTCACCCCTCAGCACGACGTTGTGCTCCGGCGAGCCCTCGATGAGCAGTTTTCCGTAGACATTGAGGCCGGCATTCTCATGAAAGTAGAGTGTGGTGCCCTCGCCGATGGAGAGTGTGGCGTTCTCGCTCACGGTGATGCCGCCGTAGACCACGACGGGTTGCGACGTGGCGATGGTGGTATCGCCATTCACCACGAGGTCGTTGAGCATGACGGCATCCCATGTCCAGGCACTGAGGCATACCCTCTGCTCCACGCCGCTCTCGAGAACGAAGACGAGGTCGTCGGAGAGTTTTTGCGGTGCCTCCATGTTGTTGACAGGTGAGGTCAGCTCCACGAACACCCTGATGCTGTCGTTGTTGCGTATTTCGACGTTGGGCACCTGAAAGCCCTGCGAGGCGCCGAGGTAGGCGCCGTCGACATTGACGCGGAATCCCGTCTGGTTGCCCTGGGCGAGTCTTACGCTGGAACACCTTATGCCCTCTCCCGACTTGTTGTAGACCCAGAAGGTCTTTGTGGCGGAAGGCACCTTGGAGAACACGGTATCTATCTTGACGGTATCGGTAGAGAACGTCAGACGATACTGCGGCGACGACGAGAAATGGTCGTCGTCGGAGCAAGCTACGATGGCTATGAGCGCTGCCGCCCACAGGAGGAAAGAAGAAATATTTCTCATTATTTTATATAACGGAGGAAATGGAGAAATATTGTTTTTTTTGGAGGGGAGGTTCGAGGGGGGATGGTGGAGAGGCCGGAGATTCCGGGATTCCAGCTTTCGAATTTGCCGATACCGAAGCCGATGACCTGCTGGTGCTCTATTACGACATCGATGGT
>CAJONT010000314.1 GCA_905235975.1 uncultured Prevotella sp. | reverse complement strand
TGATGGGCAAAGGCATCTTCCTGCTTAAACAGACCGCCATAGATACCTGCGCACACCAATACGCCGGCATGGGCGAAGATGCCTACCCGCTCATAGGGCTGTAGGCGCAGCTCATCGAGAAAAGACGCCACACGGGCGTAGAGCATCGGAAAACTTTCTCCCCCCGTGGTGGGCAGGTGCATGTAGTCGGCGTACCATGCCTGAAGGGCGGGGTCGTCAATCTCGTCGTAGCGCTTCATCTCCCATTCTCCCATGTGCATCTCTTTCAGACGGTCGTCGCATTGGGCATCGGGCCACCCGCAGTAGGCTGCCAGCCGGCGGGCGCGGCTCAGGGGTGAGGTGTACACTTTGTCGAAGACTTCTCCCGTCAGGAGAATGCGTGTGCGGGCGGCCTCCTCCTCGAAGGTGGCAGCGCAGGGCACGTCGCTCCATCCGTAACAGGTGCCTCGGGGCACGTCCACCCGCGTATGCCTCACCAAGGTCACTTGCATAACACACTCATGGTGAGGTACAAACTAAGCTCCACAATCAGGAAGATGGCTCCGCAGCAGTCGCCGGTATAGCCGCGCAACTTCGACCAGATGATGCGGTAGAGCACGTACATCGTCAGACAGGGCACGAAGAGTATTATTTCCCATTGTCCCCGCAGGTTGGGCGCAAGATAGAAGAGCAGTGCCACGGGCAGCAATCCCTGAACGGCCAGACCGACGGCTGCCGGTATGCTGATTTTTCGGTACACCACGCGGGCCTTGGCCTCCTGTTCGGTGCGGGCATAGGGCATCATCTGCACCACTTGTCCCCCGAGCATCTTGGCGTATGGGTCGGCACAGAGTATGGTGAGGGTGGCCAGTTCCACAGGCAGACTGCTGAGCGCGAGGTAGAGCAGCAGACCGTACATGAGCAGGCCCAGTACACCGTATGTCCCTATGCGCGAGTCTTTCATGATGTCGAGTATGCGCTGCCGGTCATTGCCGCCGCCGAAACCGTCGCAGAAGTCGGCCAGTCCGTCTTCGTGCAGGGCTCCCGTCAGAAGCAGTCGGGCCAGGATGGCGAGTGCCACGGCTACGGAGTGGGGGAACAGCCATGAGCCGAAATAGAGGGTGCCGGCCATCACGCTTGCCGTGAACCAGCCGGCGAGGGGCCAGAACTCCACCACCGCGCGATAGCTGTCGCGGGGCGGTGAGTAGAGACGGTAGAAGGGCACCCTCGTGAAGAAGATGAGGGCGGCCCAGGCATTCTCATACCATTTAGAAGTATTTAGTGATTTTCGCATTGTCGAAGTTGTTCATTTCGTTTATCATTCTCACGGCACTCTCCACGATGGGGTAGGCGCACAGCGCTCCCGTGCCCTCGCCCAAGCGGAGTCCTAAATGCAAGAGTGGTTCGGCATCCATGAGGCTGAGCATACGGCCGTGGCCCGACTCGTCGCCGCAGTGGCCGAAGATGGCATAGTGGAGCACGTTGCTGCACAGGCGGCTGGCAGCCAACATGCAGGCGGTCATGATGAAACCGTCGACGAGTATCAGCATGTGGTGTTCGGCGGCGCGCAGCATGGCTCCTATGGCGCCCACCATCTCAAAACCGCCGAAATAGCGTATCATCGTGTCGGCATCGGCATGGGGGTGTTGTTCCTTGAAACGGGTCACGGCGGCATTCAGCACTTCCCGCTTGTGGGCGATGCCCGGACGGTTCAGTCCCGAACCGGCTCCTATGCACTCGTCCAAGGGCAGGTCTCCCATCAGGCTCATCCAGATGCTCGAGGGTGAGGTGTTGCCTATGCCCATCTCGCCTATGCACAGCACATTGCAGCCCTCTGCGGCACATTCGTCGGCCAGACGGGCACCTGTGGCGAGCGCCTGTGCATATTCTTCCTCGCTCATGGCGGCTTCATGGAGGAAGTTGCGGGTGCCGCGGGCTATCTTGCAGTCGGTGATACCTGCTGTGGCATGTAGGTCATAGTCCACCCCCATGTCGATGATGCGCAGGTGGAAACCATGCTGACGGCAGAACATGTTCACTCCGCCGCCGCCGTGGGTGAAGTTAATCATCTGCTGCCAGGTCACCTCGCGCGGCGATACGCTCACCCCCTCGCGCTCTATGCCGTGGTCGCCGCCCATGAGCAGATGGCAGGGGTGTTGCAGGGTGGGGGAAAGGGTTTGCTGTACAAGGCATATCTGTTCGGCAAGGGTCTCAAGGCGTCCTAACGAGCCTTTGGGCTTGTTCAGGTTGTCTATCTTCTTCTTGATGGCCTCACGCAGACGGGTGTCCGGTGCCTGTATGTCGAAAGTGTTCATTCTTGTTTGGTTCTGTTTTGTGTATAGGATTCGGTATATGTCAAGCTTTCGAAGTCTCTATCCTTTTATCTTCAATGGAATGCCGCTCACCATGAGGGTCACCTCATCTGCCGC
>CAJONT010000313.1 GCA_905235975.1 uncultured Prevotella sp. | reverse complement strand
GATTTTCAGTGTGGACCAGGTAGGGCTTGAACCTACGACCTCCAGATTATGAGTCTGTTGCTCTGACCAACTGAGCTACAAGTCCGACTATTCTGCATAGCAGACATAGTTTGCGGCTGCAAAGGTAATTTCTTTCTGCCAATATTCCAAATATTTTTTGGAAAAAAAGAATAAAATCGCTATTTTTGCATTTCAATAGCATGCCTTATTATTTTCATGGATCAAAACTTCGATATACGCCACGAATCCGCATCCCCTTCAGAGAAGGAGTTTGAAAACGCATTGCGCCCTCTACGCTTTGCCGACTTCACGGGACAGCAGAATGTGGTTGAAAACCTGGAGGTGTTTGTCGAGGCTGCCAAATTCCGAGGCGAACCTCTCGACCACACCCTCTTGCACGGCCCTCCAGGACTGGGCAAGACCACACTGAGCAATATCATAGCCAACGAACTGGGAGTGGGATTCAAACTCACCAGCGGACCGGTGCTCGACCGTCCCGGCGACCTGGCCGGCATCCTCACCTCGCTGGATACCAACGACGTCCTTTTCATCGACGAGATACACCGCCTGTCGCCCATCGTGGAGGAATATCTCTACTCGGCCATGGAAGACTACCGCATCGACATCATGATAGACAAGGGTCCCTCGGCCAGAAGCATACAGATTGGGCTGAACCCCTTCACCCTGATTGGCGCCACCACACGGAGCGGTCTGCTCACAGCACCACTGCGGGCACGCTTCGGCATAAACATGCACTTAGAATACTACGAGCCCGACACCATAAAGCGCATCTTGCTCCGGTCTGCCAGTATTCTGGGGGTGACCATCGACGACGATGCCGCAGCCGAAATAGCACGGCGCAGCCGCGGCACGCCCCGTATAGCCAATGCGCTGCTCAGAAGGGTGCGCGACTTCGCTCAGGTAAAGGGCAACGGACACATCAACACGGAGATAGCACGGTTCGCGCTCGCCGCACTGAACATCGACCGCTACGGACTGGATGAGATAGACAACAAGATTCTGCTCACCATCATCGACAAGTTCAAGGGCGGACCCGTTGGCTTGGGCACCATCGCCACCGCCATAGGCGAGGATGCAGGCACCATAGAAGAGGTGTACGAACCTTTCCTCATCATGGAGGGCTTCATAAAACGCACTCCCCGCGGACGCATGGTGACCGAACTGGCCTACAAGCACCTGGGAAGAAACCCCTACCCTAACAGCTTCACACAGCCCAGCCTCTTCGACTGACCGATACTTTCCTCATACACATAACCTTAACGAACAATGAGAACCGGCATCTTCGTGGGCAGTTTCGACCCCTTCACCCTCGGGCACTTCTCCATCGTGCGCAGGGCACTGCCCCTCTTCGACAAACTGGTGATAGGAGTGGGCGTAAACGAACGCAAAAGTTACATGCTGACCACTGAACAGCGCATTGAGACAATAAAAAGACTCTTCGCCGATGAACCTACCGTGGAGGTGAAGAGCTACAACGGACTGACGGTGGACTTCGCACACAGCGTGGGAGCGCAGTTCATCGTGAAAGGTGTGAGGAGCATGAAAGATTTTGAATATGAACGCGAGCAAGCCGACATAAACCGCCAGATAGGCGATGTGGAGACCGTGCTGCTCTTCTCAGAACCGCAACTGGCCCATATCAGTTCGAGCATGGTGCAAGAACTGATTCACTTTGGCAAGGACCCCGCGCCCTTCCTTCCTGACACAAGCCAACTACCAACACCACAAGACAAATGATTTCGTACAGCACAGAAAACGTAAAGATGCCTGCCATAAAAAGAAGAGCCACTTCTGCATGGATCAAGGCTGTGGCCGCCTCGTACGGCAAGAAAATTGGTGAGATAGGGTACCTCTTCACCGACGATGACAAAATACTGGAGGTGAACCAGCAATTCCTGCAACACGATTTCTATACCGACATCATCACCTTCGACTATGTGGAGGGCGACACGCTGAACGGCGACATCGTGATTTCACTCGACACCGTACGCTCCAACGCCGAACAACAGGGCACTTCCTACGAAGAAGAACTGCACCGCGTGATCATACACGGCATCCTGCACCTCTGCGGAATCAACGACAAGGGACCGGGAGAACGGGAAATCATGGAGGCTGCCGAGAACAAGGCACTCGCCATGCGAAACAGCTGAAAAAACAACTGAAGCCCGTTTTCGGCATTTTTACGCACCATCGGTGACTTTTGTCAGAATTTTCTTGTATATTTGCAACGTAATGATACGCTGTCTCTCCTATATGAATCGACTGCTGACGTGTTTTATCATGCTCGCTGCCAGTTGGACGTTTGTGCTTGCCGATGTGGACAAGGCAAGCGACGGCCTTCCTATTTGGAATGCAGACAACATAGAAATGGTTTACCTGAAAGACTCCACACAATATGTGTGCGACCCCGACGGCATATTGGACGTGCAATACAAGGACTCTGCCAACTACTATCTGAACAAGCTGAACCATGAGTTCGACATACAGACCGTGTTCATCGTGGTAAACCATGTGAAAAACGCCGATGCCTTCCGCATGGCACAAGATGTGGGCAACAAATACGGCGTGGGATACAAAGACACCCGCACCGGACTGGTCGTGGTGATTGCAGTGGCCGACAGACAGTATTTCATCGCACCGGGAAAAGGACTGGAAGCCTACCTACCCGACATCACCTGCAACAGAATTGCCAACAACTACCTGAAACCCAACCTACGCAACGACAATACCGACCTGGCCGTGGCACAGACGTGCCAGGCTATCTATCAGAAAATCGCCACCGGCGAACTGCCGCCATCCACCTCCATCAACTCTGGCAATGGCAGTGACGAAATCACACTGGGCGACATCATCTACTTCATTATCCTCATCTGCATCATCACCTACTTCTGGCGGCACAGAAACGACCCGCCAAGCAGTTCGGGAGGCTCCTTCACAGGAGGATACATCGGCGGTAGCTTGGGCAGAGGTGGCTTCGGGGGCAGCTTCGGAGGCAGAGG
>CAJONT010000312.1 GCA_905235975.1 uncultured Prevotella sp. | reverse complement strand
TACGGAATAAGAACGAAATCTTTTTGCGTAGAAGAAAAAATTTTTAAAATTTTTCTCGTTTTTATCTTCCGACGCACTCTCGTCCCCGTCCCTGTCACGGGAAGGGAGTGGCAGGAGGTCACCATTCTCCTTGAGGTCCCGCTTTCCAAAAAAGACACCCTGTACCGACCAGGTGCAGGGTGTCCTTTCTCGATCTTTGACTGACGGCTTACTCTTCTGCCTTTACAGTGAGCTTCCCAATGCTTACCGTTCCGTCTTCGTCGATGGTGAGAGGTGCGGTGAGTGTGGGCGTATCGTCATAGGTCAAAACGAGGCCGGTAATGAATTTTATGCCTGGCGTGACGAGAAGATGTGGCACTGGGTCGGTCAGGTCGTACGCAATCTGATCACCTATCCACACGGGGTTCTCGTCGTCGAAACCTCCCATGTCGGTGATGGTGTTGGTGAATGTGGCAATCTTGTCGGTATCGTCCCAAAGGGTGATGTCTTGACCTTCGATGGTGTAGCCAAGCCTCTGGCAGAGCTGCTGCTGAATGTCGTAGGGGTTGACGATGTGGGCAATGGATGCCTTGTTTTCCTCATCAAAACGAATCTGGTATAGCCAATCCACATTGACACCTGTGCCTGCTACCGCATTGCTGGTGAGCCAGAGATTCCCGTTCTGATTGTCATACACTGCCTCGGGCTTGCGAGCGTGGCTGATGTTTGGGAATGTGGTCGAACCGGCTCCTTTCATCACGATGACGCCATAACCGTCGGTACTTGCCTTGTCGGTTTCCTCGATAGACATGACGCTGATGTCGTTCAAGGTGTCGCTCAAGATTGCGATTCCAGATGGATGGAAACGTTCGGCCTGCTCTATCACCTCCAACACTTCTGAGGGAGCCGAATCGGTGGGCAAGGGTTCCAGAGTACCGGCCACGCTGAGTTTGTTGGGCTGCGTGCCGCACGAATTAAAGCATAAAATAAGGCCGCATAATGTCAGGATGGAGGCCAGCATCCTTTTTTTCAACTGTTTCATTTTTTTACAATTATGTATTCCTAATTTATCCCTTTTCTTTTGCTGCAAAATTAACCATTTTATTTTTTCCCGCAAAGATTATTTCACCATTTTCTTGCCATTTTGTATGACGATGCCTTTATGGGGAGCGGACGGGTTGAGGCGTCGGCCCTGCAGGTCGTACATGTGCTGATTTTGTGCTTCGCTGTCGCCGTCAATGCCGTGAATGCCTGTGGTGGCGCCGATGTAGACGGCATTTGACAATCCCGACATGACATCGCCATAGAGGGCGACTACATGGTAGGTTCCGCCAGCCGGATTGTACTCGCTGAAGGTGTGGCGGCCGGCGTCAACGCGCCCAACCTCCTCGCCGTTGCGATAGACGATGTAGCCGGTGGGTGTCTCGCCTTGCGCCTTGAATGTGAAATTGTCGAGACAGATGCCGTGGGCAGCTGCGATGACGGAGTTGTCGTGAACGGCGAAATATCTGGCTCCCTCGGGCAGGTCGAATGTGTAGGCCGTCCAGGTGGGCACATCTTCGAGCGATGGTACCTCGTCCACTGTCAGCACCACATCTTTGAAGTCGGTGGTGTCGGTGGAGTTTTCTGAATACCTTACTTCCATCGATGCCAATTCGAAGGCATATTGGGTGTGGGCATAGAACGTCACCGTCTGTGCCTCACCTGAGAGTCGCGGCGAGATGAGCCATCCGTCGTGAGCCAGGTCTTTCATGTTGCCCAACAGGATGGCGGCCTTGTCGCCATCGTAGGTGCCGAATTCGGTGTCATCGGGACCGAACAAGTCGTTGCAGTCATAGACAAGTCCTGCTGCACGGGTCGTTAAGTCAATAGGCAGGCCGATGATGCCGCCGTTAGAGGGGGCGTCGATGCCGTTCACGAATGTCCAGCTGCCTGCCTTGTCGCTGATGTATGGCTCATAGTCTTCGAAGCTCTCTACCACATCCTTCGGCGTGTCGGGCGACGTCCAGCTCAGTGTGACGCGTCCTTCGTCGGTCTGCTCGCCGGCAAGGTCGGTGATTTGATGCTGGGCATTGGGGTATACGGGAATGTCGACAGTTGCAGTGCGGTTGTCGTCGGGGCGCTGCTCGTCGGGATATACAATCTCTGCATACACGGCCACGCTGACGGTGTCGAATGGGGTGGGGGTGTACGACAGCTGTGCCACGTCGACAGCATAGGTGTCGATGCTCGATACCTTCGTGTCTACGAGTTTGTCGTTGGCATAGAGGTTTATCGAGAAGTTGCGGGCTGCCTGATGTCCATGGTTGTCAACCGTCACGTCGAAGGTGGCTGTCTGGCTTGTCGTCAGACTGGCTGGCGTCTTGAGCTGGCAGGCGAGGTCGTGTGCCTTGCTGTCGTACA
Organism: uncultured Prevotella sp.; assembly: GCA_905235975.1. Lineage (GTDB taxonomy): Bacteria > Bacteroidota > Bacteroidia > Bacteroidales > Bacteroidaceae > Prevotella. The sequence goes on along the minus strand of CAJONT010000312.1, from coordinate 3,108 downwards.
GACGCAGGTTGTCGAGGAAGACGGCAGCGTCGGAGAAAGCATTTTCGTAGCTTACATGGAAGCGGAGGTAGAAGACATGGGCGTGCAGCACGGGGTCAAGGGCGATGTTGATGGGGTGCCACTGACTGTCGCTGGGCACGTCGGGGGTGCGGAGTGTGGTCAGCACATACTCGTTGTCTTGGTCGTCTACGGCTACGATTTGCACCTGGGCAGGGTCCGTTCCCTCAAACCGGTAGTCTATCGACAGTACGGGGTGGCTCGTCCCTGCGGCGGTGATGTTCCAGGAGTTTAGCGACATGTCGCAGATGCCGTTCGTTGGAATCAAGCCGATGCTTATGCCGTCGTCGTTGGAGGAGCGCGTCTCTGAGTAGTAGATGTTGTCGTAGGTGTTGTTTTCTGTCCACCACAGTATGGGGGACGTCTCACGGTCGAAGGGTTCGCTCACGGGCATGGTGCAGGGAGTGCCTTTCAGGTAGGCATTGCTGGGTGCCATTTCTCCGGCCACTCCGTCTATCGTCGTGGTGACACCGAAGAAGAGCAGGGCCTCTTGTCCTTCTTCAAGCTCGGGCACGTCGATGACCAATTCTCTGGGCTGACCGGCTTCCACCACGGCTATCGTCCTGAAAGAAGAGTTGTTGATGGCATAGGTGGCTCGTTCCACGGGCACATAGCCGCCATGTGCGCCCACTGCTGACACCTCGTCCCAGGTGAGCTGCAACTGGTCTTTGCCGTGTCTTTTCACCACAACGTGACTCACAGGAAGGGCGTCGTCGATGCCTATATACTGTGTCATGATGGCGGTGCCGCCGATGTGGCCTTCGGCGTCGTAAGTCACGATGCTGTAGGTCTGCATGCCGTCTTCCATCTGTTCTCCCTCATCCTGCACGGTGACGGTCTGTCCGGCTGCCACGTGGTCCACTGCGGCCACCACGTGGCCGTCACGGTGTACTTCGATGCGGGGCACGTCGCTGATGGCTTTCCCGTCGACCGTGGTCATCGGAGCCTTGAAGGTGATGCCTGCCGACAGTGCGCCATGGTCGGCTGGGGTGATGGCGATGTCGGTCACCTTGCCTGGACTGGGCAGATAGGCTTTCTGCGTCACTTCAAGTTTGCTTACCATGATCTTGCTGTTCTTTGTGAGATGGATGGCAAGTCGGTAGATGCCGTCACGGCTCACTTTAACCTCTGTGTCGTGAACCACGCTGTTGTTGGTGCTTTGCGATTTGGTCGACAGCACGCGGTGACTTGACAAGTCTGCGTCGGTGCCGATGGTCACTTCAAACTTCTCATCGTAGGTTCCGCTGGCATTGGCAGTGAAGGAAATGTCGTAGATGTAGTCGGGCGAGAGGTGGATAGGGGGTGTCAGGAGCCAGTCGTCGGTGTTGAGGGGTGTGATGGTACTGTAGAATGCCTTCCCCGTCTCGTCGTTCCATTTCCATGTGTTGCCGTCGTGGTTGGCATCTACTGCCTCAAACTTCATCCAGCTTTCCTCGGTTTTCAGGTCTTCGCTGAAGGGGGCTTCGTACGGATTGCCTATGTATTGGTGATTGCTCATTGATGCCTCGCCTTCTATGTCGCCGTTGCAGGGCACGACCTCATAGAAGTAACCCGTCGTCTGACCTGCTGGCAGCGTCTCTTCAAAGGCTGTGTCGCGGAGCTTTTGCGCTACGAGGTGCTTGCCGGGGTGCCTGATTACCTGATAGGTCAGGTTGTCGGTGTGGATATAACCGTCGTGGATGCCCGTGGTGGGTGCCGTCCATGTGAGGCGTGCGCGGTTGTCGGCACTTACGGCAAACTGCAGGTCGTCCACTTTACGCGGTGCGTCTTGTCCTACCCAGAACTTCTTCTGTGCAATGTGGCTCCTTCCGGCTTCGTTGCTGGCATAAACTTCTATGTTGGCCATGCCGGCATCGAGGGTGACATCCTGACGGATGTTGTCGCCAGGCTCTGCCTCACCTGTGGCTATCACCTTGAGATGGTTGGTGATGGTATAGGAGAGTGTCGAGGTGAGTGACTTGCCTCCATACGACTTCTTCGGCAGACTGAAGACGATGCTTCCGTTGTCGCTGCCTTCGTCGAACTGGCATTTCAGGTTTGTGATGTCGGCAGGGGCGTCGGCTTTCGGACGACTGGGAATGTGGAGACCCACAATTACGTCGCCATGCTCTGCCATCTCCGAAACGACGGATGTCATGGCGGTGCTGGTGTCCACCTTGAACAGGTAGCCATTATATGTGGTGCGAGCGGCCCAGTAGAGCTCGTTGGTGTTTGGGTCGAATGCCATGCTCTGGTCATTGCCCACGGTGCTGCTTACGGGTACATCGGTGGGACCCACCTCGCTGATGTCGCCCGTTTCCTTGTCAATCTTGCACAGGTGACTGTTATTCTCGCCCGAATAGCCTGCCCTGATGCCATAGAGCTGCCCATCGTTGTCGCAGGCGAGGGTGCGGAAGAATCCGATGTTTCGCTTGATGATATTGATCGTAGGACGGCGGTCGTCATAATAGACAATGGTGCCGAGGTCGAAGTTTTGTAGTGACCCCTCCTGCATGAATATGCCATATATCACGCCCGTCGTAGGGTCTTTCGTGATGGCGAGCGCAGCAGGAGCGAGATTGTTGTAGGCGACGTCGTGAAACACTGGGGTCCAGTTTTCTGTGTCGTAGACATAGTAATCGCAGCTCGCGCCAACCCACGCTTCCCAGTGGCAGAAGTACATGCGCCTTTTCTCTTGGTCGAAATAAGCGTGGCCGTTGGCATAGTCACCGCCCGTAGCTTTCAACTCCTGACTGTCGAACACCTGCGTGTAGCGGATGGGGTCGGTGGCTGTCATGGCATACACACCGGGTCGGTGTCCGCCCATCGTGCTGATGTTCATGCCGTAGAGTGTCAGCACATCGTCGGTTTGCGGCATGGTGTGCTTGAATGCTTTTACCGCATTGGGCTTGCCGCCCATCATGTTGTAATTCTTCTGTGCTTTAATAATAGAGGAAAAAAGCAAGCAGACGAAAATCCCAAATAATGTCTTTCTGTTCATAAGCTTAACTATTTAAATTGATGTTCTTAATCTCAAAATGAAAGTGCTTCGTTTAATGAATGTGCTCCGTT
>CAJONT010000311.1 GCA_905235975.1 uncultured Prevotella sp. | reverse complement strand
GTTGTTGGAAATGTCGCCGGAGAGTTTTTTCCCATTAATCAATATGAGGATGTATTTGTTGCCTAATCCGTTCAGGCGTAAGAAGGAACCCATTGAATTGGGCACTATGGATGCCTGCGGCAGCATTTTTGTGATGGCGGCATCAAGTGTCATGATACCCTGCTCCTGCATCTCCTGCATTGTGAGCACATGCACGGGGGTGGAGGTGGTTTTAAGACGTTGATGGTGGCCTGTTCCTGTGACCACGATGGGGTTTAGGTTTCGTGTTGTTTCCAGGTCGGCAGAGTCTTTGTTGGGTCTGTGAACCTGTGAAATTGCGGCATTCTCGCAAAAGAATGCCGCAATCAAGATGAAAAGTATTCGCATGTGTTACTCTTCCGGATTCTTCGAATGATAGTAGTCGAGCGGCTCGCCACTGATTGCATCTTTCGTGTGGTTTATCCATATTTGTCTGACGGAAGGCAGTTCGAGCAGACCTTTCTCTATCATGGTCGAGTTGTCGCAAGTATATCCCATTCGTGAGAAATACATTTTCCAGGAAGTATCTTCCACTTCCCCTTCCTCGTTTGGCTCGTAACCGTTTTCCCAGGCATCGTCATCGCCAGCCATGTCGTTGTGGCCATGGTCGCCATCGATAGACATCAGCGGATGGCAGTAGACCTTGCAGTTGTTTATTCCTGCTTCTTTCATACGGTCATACACATTGGTCTTAAAATTGTCCATCATGTCGACGGTTCCCACGAAATAGTTCTTGTTGTATTTTTGAAGGGCTTCTTCAAGTTGGGTGTAACGGACATTGGCTTTGTAGGTGTCGTAAGAGTCGGGGTTTCCATGACCCATGAATGCTACCACGTCGTCCTTGGCATAGTTGGCATACAGGGCATTGAGGGCACCGGCTACGGCGTTCACATCCTTCACGGCATCCTGCAAGAGGGGCACACCGAGACGGAGCGTCACTTTGGCAAGATAGTCGTCGTCGATGTCGCCGTTGGCATTGTTGGCGAAGTCCTTGATGTAGTTGATGACACGGGTGTACTCTTCACCTGGTATGACCTGCAGCGACTGCACCACGATTTCAGAATATTTCACACCATCCTGTGCGAAAGCAGTGAGCCAGAAGGGAGGAGCATAGAAATTCCGGGGAGACACATTCTCACCGGCAGCGGCACGGTTTATGCAAATGGCGGAAGAGAATGAGAGAAACACGTCGTAACCTGGGAATGTCTGCTTGTAGGTTGCCACAGCCTCGTCGAAGGCGTTGTAGGCCTGCTGCCAGGTGGAGCCGAATGCCACGAGCAGAATAACTTTGTTGTTCTTTTTCTGAGCTTTCACTGTTTGGTTTACGGCATTTTGGTAGATGGTGTAATTGTTGTCCACATTGTTGTCATCATCATCATCGCTACATGCAGTGAAACACATAACGGCCAAGAGTGCCAGCATAGCCAGCATAAGATTTTTAATCTTCATCATTTTGTTTAGAATTTAAGTTAGAATTGAATTTTGTCGAAACTTTCTTCCCTTTGTTGAAACGAACCGAGAACGCCACATAGAAGGTTCGTCCAGGCGTGGTGGTGCCGAGATGGAGACCGTGCGGGGTGCAGTCGGAATAGTTGAACACATTGTCCACACCGGCTTCCACCCTATAGCTGCACGTCTTGCTATTACCTATGTCATGTGTGGTGTTTACACGCCAGAGGTTGTACCCCTTTCCATCACCGTCAATCTGATAGTAGCGTTTGGTCGACATTCTCCCATAAATACCCATACCAAATCGGTAGGCCGGTGAGAAACCGTGTGACCACAGTACAAAGCAGTTGGCTTTATGGTGAGCCATGCCGTCGATGGTCACTTTGTGCATTCGGTCGTGGTTGGTGTCGTATTGATTGGCTTTGGTGTCAAGATAACTGTATCCCAACCCCATCGACCATTCCTTGTAATTGTATCGCAGGTTAAAATCAAGACCATAGGTCTTGGCTGATTCCATGTTTTGATATTCCCTTGTCTTTACAGGGTCGTAAGTGGCAATATACTCGTCTGGAGCTAAATAGTTGGGTATAGTGACCAACGTAATCATTTTGTCAACCTTGTTATAATAGCCTGAGAGGCTCATGGTCAAGTTGCCGAGCATATATTCCCCACTGAGCGAGAAGTAGTTGCTGGTTTGCGGCACAAGGTCGGTATTGCCCAAATAGAGATAAGTGCCGCTCATCTGCCTTACGTATTGATAATACATTTCTTTCAGTGTAGGGGCTTTGAAGCCCTGACTCCAAGAGGCTCTGATTCGAAGAGGGTCGCCCACTTTGTACATGGCCGACACCTTGGGTGTAAACTTCCATCCGAACTGCTCATTTCGGTTCAGCCTCATGCCTAAGGTAAGGTTCAGGTTGTGCACAAGGCCAAACTCATCCTGCACATAAAGTGCCTCCGTATTGTCGGATACGGTTTCTCCCTTCACCCTGGAAGGAGCATCGAGCCAGTCATAACGGTATTCCATTCCGGCACTGAGCCGGTTGCTATACGGCAGCAGAAAAACCCCTTTCAGATGTGCAAGTGTACGTTGTTGGTCACTTTGCAGTGCATCCTGTCCAGGCAGGTAAGGATAGTATGGATAATAGATAGTTCCTTTACTTTTCACATAGTCTTCTACAAGTGTGGTGGCTGTGAAATGGTAGTAATAGGCGTGTCGATTCCAGTCTACATCAAGCGTCACCACATCATGTTTGTTGATTAACCATTTTCCTCCTGCCGATGCGGATGCGTTGTGATATTCCAAGTCGTAGGTCTTCACGTCGTAGTGAGGATATTTCCCGCTCGGACGATAAATACGTTTCCAGTAGACACTTCCTTCTGCATACAGTTCAAGGTCCTTACATGGTGTATAGGTAAGCCTTTCTGCCACCTGGTAATTGGTATGACGGTTCACGGTCTTGTTGCGCGAGTCGAGGACGGGCGCTTCGCTGCCCACTGTATGTTCTACGCCCGTGTTCTGCCATCCGTCGGAGTGCTGGAGTTGGAAATTCGTATAAGAATTGAACTTCCCATATTTCAATCCGATGCCATTGTGCTGCCTTAAATCGCCATAGCTGCCTATTCGTGACGTGTTTTCTAAGAGCAAGCCATCCTCGTTGTGCTTTTTAGTGATAATATTCACTACGCCTGCAATGGCATCCGACCCATAGAGGGCCGAGGAAGCACCTTTTACAATTTCTATCTTCTCGATATTGAGTGGGTCGATGAGAGAGAGGTCATTTTGTCCTCCCACATCGCCGTGAATCCTTTTCCCGTCGATTAGGATAAGGATATAGTCGTTGCCGAGACCATTCATTTGCATTTGCGAACCCATGTCGTCTTCGCTGAAACTGAAAGAAGCAGTGAGTCCGGAGATAATATCCTCTATACTCCTACCGCCATACTGCCTAAGCATACGCGAGGTGATTACTTCTGTCTGCACGGGGGCATCCTTCAGCAGATGCAGGGTGCCGGTACCCGTTACAACCACCTCCTGAAGAGTGTCGTTGCGCAACGCATTTTGTGCCGGACACAGCACACAAGTGCACATAATAGTGCACACTGTCATGAGATATCTAATCATAAATCGTATTCCTCTTCGCTTAATCCTGAGCGCGGGCGATAATTTGTTTATGGCAGGGCTTCTGACTTTCCTCATCTGTTTTGCCTTCCCGGTTTTACCAGTGGCTTTAGTGAAACAGATTGTCAAAGGAGGATTACAGCAGCAGGTACTGTTCCGGACTCGCACCGGATTCCCTTTCATCATGGCCATAACGGCCTGATTGCCTATAACGGGTGCAAAGTTATATTTTTTTCGATAAAAATGCAAATACCAAAGATTTATTTTTTATTTTTGCAGCAATAAAATGAAAAAACAATTACTAATATCAGCACCAACTAGTGGGTCGGGCAAGACAACTATAGCTCGCGGACTGATGCAATTATGCACCAGCAAAGGATATGTGGTGCAGCCGTTCAAATGCGGTCCCGATTACATAGATACTAAGTTTCATACGGCTGTATGCCGTCGGCCAAGTGTGAATCTCGATACTTTCATGGCGCCCCCTCCGCATGTAAAGCGTCTTTTTGAACGGTATTCGGCAGGGGCCGATATTTGCATTGTTGAAGGTATGATGGGACTGTTTGACGGGTACGACCGCGACAAAGGTTCCACTGCCGAGATTGCCCGTCTGCTCCACCTGCCCGTGGTCTTAGTTGTAGATGCCAAGTCGGCTGCTTATTCTATTGCCGCCTTGCTCTCAGGGTTTATCCATTTCGACGAAAGGGTTCATATTGCCGGCATTATATTTAATAAGGTTGGTTCTTCCCGTCACAAGGAACTTCTGAGTAAGGTTTGTGATGACCTCCACATACCTTGTTTCGGCTATATTCCCCACACGCCCACCATGGCACAGCCCGACCGCTACCTCGGTCTCGACTTTTCGGTCACGCAACCAGAACAGGACTTTTCGTCAATACTTGAAACACACATGGAATGGAAGAAGATTTTATCTTTATAAAAGGTCGGACCCTTGTGGCACGAAATGCCGAGTCGTTCAGTTTCATCTATCAGGAGACATTAGACTCGTTTGAGGATGTGTCGTTTTTCGACCCTGAGTGCGAGACACCATGTCTTGACAACATCGACTTGCTATACCTTCCCGGCGGCTATCCGGAGAAACACCTGCCTGCACTCGTGTCGGCATCGCATACACGCGCAGCCGTCAAAGAGTTTGCGGAGAATGGAGGCCATATCATCGCAGAATGCGGAGGAATGATGTACCTGTGCAAGGCCATCGTGAACGACGAGGGCACATATCCCATGTGCGGCGTGTTGCCCTATGTGATTTCAGACCGTCGTGAGGACCGACGCCTCACGTTGGGCTACCGCCGTTTTGCGCTCGATGGACGGGAATACCGTGGTCATGAGTTCCACTACACCCAATTTCTGGGCACTCCGCCCAAGAGCATCGTCCAAGTTTACAATGCCTCCGGCACCCCCGTCTCTACCCCTATCCTCCGCTACAAACAAGTGTTGGCCAGTTACACCCATCTCTACCACTTATGAAAAGACTGCATCCACTCATGTTTGCCGGAACTGGCAGCGACGTCGGCAAGAGCATTCTGGCTGCCGCTTTTTGTCGTATCTTTCGTCAAGACGGCTACCATCCGGCCCCCTTCAAGGCACAGAACATGGCACTAAACTCCTTCGTCACCCCCGAAGGACTTGAAATAGGCCGTGCACAGGCCGTGCAAGCCGAAGCCGCCGGCATAGCCTGCCACACCGACATGAACCCTATACTGCTCAAACCGCAAAGCGACCATACCAGTCAGGTAGTTCTCAACGGCCGACCTGTGGGCAACCAGCATGCCTACGACTATTTCCGCAAGGAAGGACGTGAGGAACTCAGAACAAGTGTCCACGCCGCTTACGACCGTCTTGAAGCGCGTTACAATCCCATCGTCTTGGAAGGAGCCGGTAGTATCTCAGAATTGAATCTGCGCGACAGCGATTTGGTGAACATGCCTATGGCCCGTTATGCCCATGCCGATGTGTTCTTGGTGGGAGATATAGACAGGGGCGGCGTGTTTGCCAGTGTCTACGGTAGTATTGCCCTTCAGGATGCCGACGACCGTAGGCTTATCAAGGGCATCCTTATCAATAAGTTTAGAGGTGACCTGCGCCTTTTCGACAGTGGAAGGAAGATGCTGGAAGACATTTGCGGCATACCCGTATTGGGCGTGATACCCTATTATTCACATATCCATATTGAAGAAGAAGACAGCGTGTCACTGGCCGCCAAATCGATGCAGATAGAAAAAGGGCATGTAAATGTGGCAGTAATCATGCTGCCGCACATCTCCAACTTCACTGATTTTGACACATTGGAGCGCGACCCACGCATTCACCTCTTTTATACCAACAATGTAGAGGATATTTCCAATGCCGACCTTATCATCCTGCCAGGTACCAAGTCGACCCTCTCCGATCTCTATGAACTACGCCGAAACGGTGTGGCACAAGCCATTCTACACGCTTATCGCAATGGTGCCAGCGTGTTGGGCATCTGTGGAGGCTATCAGATAATGGGCATGGAGATATGCGACCCGCAGCACACCGAGGGCGACATCGACCGTCTTCCGGGTCTCGGACTTCTGCCCACGCGCACGGTGATGTCGGATGAGAAACGCACCCGTCAAGTGACATTCAACGGTGGCATGCGTGGATATGAGATACACATGGGTGTTACCCAACCCGTGGGCGATGCCAAAGCCTCACCTCTCGCCATTTTCGACAATGGCGGCGAAGACGGCTATGTAGTGAGTCCCCGCTGTATGGGAACCTACATACACGGCATTCTCGACAACGAACGCTTTATAGACCAGCTATTGGCACCCTTTGCGGACAAGATTGCCAAGGC
>CAJONT010000310.1 GCA_905235975.1 uncultured Prevotella sp. | reverse complement strand
TGACGGCCCGAAATGTTGGTGCGAGGCTCATTGTTGGGAATGATGCACATGCGGCTGATGCGATCGGGAGCCGACATCTTTCTGTCGAGTACGCTGCGGTCTGTTGTTAAGTACATACCGCGTACATTGTAGGTAGAGAATGAGACGTTGGCCAGCTCTACCCATGCGGGGTGCTGCCCGTAGTCGTCCTGGAGATTGGCCGTATTGTGGGTCAGTACCTCGTTGATCTTGATGTTCTTGGCACCTTGACCCCACATGTTCGCGCCGTAGAAGAGCAGCACGGCCAATAGGAAATTAAATCTTTTCATTTAATGTGTTGTAATATAATATTTGAAATTTTTAAACTGTTGTCTGCCTCAGTTTGCTTATATCCCGCAGAAGAAGAGCACGAGTATCTGTGCTGTCAATATCCTGAGGAACATACTCAGCGGATATACCGTGGAATAGCCTATGGATGGCGCTTCCTTTGAGCAGATTCCGTTGGCATAAGCCAGTGCTGGCGGGTCGGTGTAAGAGCCTGCAAGCATACCCATTATGGTAAAATAGTTGAATTTATACTTCATGCGACTGTAGACACCCACAATCAGTATGGGGAGCACGGTGATGAGGAAGCCGCAGTACACATATTTTATACCATCGCCAGCCACCACGGTGTCCCAGAAACTGGCGCCCGCCTTGATGCCCACGCTGGCCAGGAAAAGCACAAGACCAATCTCGCGCAACATCATGTTGGCACTCGTAGTGGTATAGGTCACCAACTTTATCCTGTAGCCGAAACGGCCGATGAGAATGGCCACAACCAGCGGACCGCCTGCCATACCCAATTTCATGGGCTCTGGCATGCCGGGGATGTGGATGGGCATGGCACCGAGGATGATGCCAAGCATAATACCTACGAATATGGTGGCGATGTTGGGGGCGTTCAGACGGTGGCTGGAATTGCCCATCATATCGGCCACGCGGTTCACATTGTCTTCTGGTCCCACCACCATCACACGGTCGCCAATGTGAAAGTGGTGACTGCGACCGGCAAACAGGTCGATGCCGTGACGTGTGATGCGGGTCACGTTCACGCCGTACACACTCGAGAAGTGCATCTTGCCCAAGGTCTTGCCGTTCATCGAAGGACGTGTCACCACGATGCGGCGTGCCACCATGGGCTGTGTCTCCGACTCTGTTTTCCATTCGCCTTCCACCTCCGGACCGATGAAGGCCTTGATAGGCTCGGCGTCTGCCTCTGCGCAGACGATAAGCAGTTCGTCGCCCACTTCAAAGATGGTGTTGCGGTTGGGGATGCTCACTTCTCCGTTATGAAGATAGCGGGAACACACAAAGTCGCGGTTCAAAAACTCGCTGATCTGCATCAGGGTGCGACCGGAAAGATATACATTCGCCACCATCAGGTGCATCTGGAAGGGCTTTTCATTGGGGTTCGCCGCCTCCTCAGCCTGGAGCTTGGCCTCTTCATCTTCCAACTTCACCTTGCAAATGGCACGCACTGCTATGGTGGCCAGGATAATGCCCACCACACCGAGGGGATAGGCACAGGCATAGCCGGAAGCTATCTGAGGCACATCTTCTTTGAAGACTGACAACAACGATTCAGATGCAGCACCGAGACCAGGTGTATTGGTCACAGCGCCGAAGAGCGTACCTATCATCATTGGTAGGTTCTTGGGGTCAGAAGTGTTGAAAAAGAGGTAGTAACAACCAAACATTACTGCGATGTTCAAGAATATCACAATAAGGGCAAGAAGATTGAGCGTAACACCTTCTTTACGGAAACTCTCAAAGAAACCGGGACCCACCTGCATGCCTATCATAAAGACGAAAAGGATGAGACCGAAATCTTGTCCGAAATTCAGTATCTTCTCTGGTGCCGTGAAATGTATGTGGCCCGCCACAATACCGGCAAACAAAACGAAGGTGACACCTAACGAAATACCCCCAATCTTCAACTTCCCAAGATACACACCCATAGCTATCACAATAGCATAAAGCAGTACGATATGGGCTATAGATTCAGTCGACGTAAAAAGATTGGTTATCCACTCCATTGTAAAAAATAAATTTGTGTGCAAAGTTAGACAATTTTTTTCTCATATTGAAAATTCAATAGTATAATTTTAGGCGACACATTTAAAATTCTTTTTTTTTCGCGACAAATGAAAATTTATTCGGTTTTCTCTCTCTTTATTCCAAATAATATGTTAACTTTGCAACCAATACTTTTGGATTTAACTTATATAATAACAATTCACTATGTCAAACAACAAAGAAAAGCTCTTTACCGAGTTTCAGGCTCCCACTACGCAGGAATGGCTTGACAAAATACAAGTCGACCTGAAAGGCGCTGATTTTAACAAGAAACTCGTCTGGAGAACAAACGAAGGTTTTAATGTGCAGCCCTTCTACCGTAGGGAAGACGTGCTGAAACTGAAAACACCTGAGTCGCTGCCCGGCGAATTCCCCTTCGTCAGAGGCAACAAGAAGAACGACAATGTATGGTTTGTCAGACAGGACATCGTGGCCGATGACGCCGCCGCTGCCAATGCCAAGGCTCTCGACATCCTCCAGAAAGGTGTCGACTCGCTCGGATTCAGAATCCCCGGCGAAAAGGTGAGCGCAGAATTCATCGAAACCCTCCTCAACGACATCGAATGCCAGTGCATTGAGGTCAATTTCCAGACTTGTCCCACACACACGCTTGAACTCGCTGAGATTCTCAAGGCTTACTTCGAGAAGAAGGGCTACGACAAGGAGAAACTCGTGGCCAGCATCGATTTCGACCCCTTCTGCATCATGCTGATGAAGGGCAAGGATGCCGAAGAGATGTTTAAGGTGGGTGCTCAGCTGGTGGAGGCACTCAAAGATTATCCAAAATTCCGCTGCATCACCGTCAATTCACTCGCCCTCAACAATTCCGGCGCTTACATCGTCCAGGAACTGGGTTATGCCTTGGCTTGGGGTAATGAATACCTGCAGCTCCTCACCGATGCCGGAGTAGAACCCACCCTCGCTGCAAGCAAGATTAAGTTCAACATGGGTGTCTCTGAGAATTACTTCATGGAGCTTGCCAAGTTCCGCGCTGCTCGTCTGCTCTGGGCACAAATCGTGAAGACGTATGAGCCGAAGTGTGACTGTGCCTGCAAGATGATTGTCAATGCTGTCACCTCACGCTACAACCAGACGCTGTTCGACAGCTACGTCAACCTGCTCCGCTCGCAGTCGGAGGCCATGAGTGCCGCCCTCGCCGGTGTACACTCCATGGTGGTTACTCCGTTCGACGCTCCCTATGAGGCTCCGTCCGATTTCTCCGAGCGTATCGCACGCAACCAGCAGCTTCTCCTCAAGGAGGAAAGCCATCTCGCATCGGTCGTCGACCCGGGTGCAGGCTCTTACTACATCGAGCATCTCACCGACAGCCTCGCCAATGAGGGTTGGAAAATCTTCCTCAAAGTGGAGGAAGAGGGTGGATTCCTCGCTGCCGTCAAGGCCGGAACCGTGCAGGACGACATCAATGCTACCAATGTGAAGCGACATGGCGACGCTGCCAAGAGAAAGGAATTCCTGCTTGGCACGAACCAGTTCCCCAACTTCACTGAGAAGTCTGAAGGCAAGAAACCGCTTGCTTGCGGTTGCTGCTGCAAAGAAGAGGCTGAGGCCCCGATTAAGACCATCAAGTCGACACGACTCGCTGCCGACTTCGAAGACCTGCGCATAAAGACCGAGAACGCCAAGACTCCTGTCGCCTTCATGCTGACCATCGGCAACCTCGCTATGAGGCAGGCTCGCGCTCAGTTCTCTTGCAACTTCCTCGCATGTGCTGGATACAAAGTAATCGACAACCTCGGTTTCGAAACCGTAGAAGAAGGTGTCGATGCCGCTCTCAAGGCCGGAGCCGATATCGTGGTGCTCTGCTCAAGTGATGATGAGTATGCTGAATATGCCGTACCCGCATTCAAGTATCTCGACAACAGGGCTATGTTCGTCGTGGCTGGCGCTCCCGCCTGCATGGACGACCTCAAAGCCGCCGGCATCGAGAACTTCGTACACGTACGCTGCAATGTGCTCGAGACTCTTAAGGAATATAACGCTAAGTTGGGTATCTAATCTGAAGCAAGCTCAAAATCATGAGAAAGAATTTTAAAGACATCGATATTTATGCCGGTATCAAAGCTCAGGACGGTACCGAGTGGCAAAAAGCCAATGGCATTGATTACAACTGGAAAACACCCGAGCACATCGAGGTGAAACCGGTTTATACCAAGGAAGACCTCGAGGGAATGGAGCACCTCGACTTCGCAGCAGGTATTCCTCCCTTCCTGCGTGGCCCGTACTCCATGATGTACCCCTTCCGCCCCTGGACCATCCGCCAGTATGCCGGATTCTCCACCGCTGAGGAGTCGAACGCCTTCTACCGCCGCAACCTGGCATCTGGTCAGAAAGGTCTCTCCGTAGCATTCGACCTTCCCACACACCGTGGATATGACCCCGACAATGCCCGCGTGGTGGGCGATGTGGGTAAGGCTGGTGTGTCTATCTGCTCGCTTGAGAACATGAAGGTGCTCTTCGCCGGAATACCTCTCAACAAAATGTCGGTCTCTATGACCATGAACGGCGCTGTGCTGCCCATCCTGGCTTTCTACATCAACGCCGGTCTGGAGCAGGGTGCCAACCTCGCCGAAATGGCAGGTACCATCCAGAACGATATCCTCAAGGAGTTCATGGTGCGCAACACCTATATTTATCCGCCCGCCTTCTCCATGAAGATTATCGCCGACATCTTCGAGTATACCTCACAGTTCATGCCTAAGTTCAACTCCATCTCCATCTCCGGCTATCACATGCAGGAGGCCGGCGCCACCGCCGACATCGAGCTGGCTTATACACTGGCCGACGGTATGGACTATCTCCGCACGGGTGTCAACGCCGGT
>CAJONT010000309.1 GCA_905235975.1 uncultured Prevotella sp. | reverse complement strand
TGTTGTTGTCGTAGTAGTAGCCGTAGTTCACGCCGTACTCGGTGTATTCCGTCTCTTCCTTCACGTCCTCATACACGAAGAAGCGCTTGTAGTTGCGCCATATCTCGTCGTCGAGGAAGTCCTGCTTGCGGTCGCTGGAGATGACAATCTGCAGCTTCGTCGAGTCGCAGCCCGCGAAGATGCTGTCGCCGCCCAGGATGAAATTCTCCGGACCTAAGCCGCGGCGGCCGCCCTTGCGGGTCGTGTACAACAAGTTGAAGCGTTCCAGGCTGGTGCATCTGGCAAATGCCGAGTCGGGGATGGCCAGCAGCATCGGTACGTAGGAGTCGCTGCCGGCGACGGCATTCTCAGCGAAGCCGATCTTCCTGATCTTCGTATTGCCCTGAAAGGCTCTCTTCCTGATGGCCACCGTGCGGTAGTTCCATGCGCGGCCTATGTCGTTGTAGATGGTGAGGCTGTCCTTTTCGCTGTCGGCAATCTTGTCCACATAGACGTGGTAGATGAGTTTCTTGTCGGGTGTATAGACCATTGTGTTCTCGTAGGAGACGTTGTGTATGTTGGCCTTGATGTTCTCCACCAGGCCGCGCTGTAACTGCTCACCTAAAATCTCACCGCCTAAGCCGTAGAATGTGGAATAGCTCGCTCTCCACATTCCTTCATAGAAAAGATCAGTTAAAGCCTCTGTCATAAAGCCAATTTGGGGAGTTAATCTTCCCAAATATTGTTGCATATATGTATTGTAAGTGACAAGGTGTGTTGTATTCCAAAGATTTATTTCACTAGATATCAACTCTTCAGCCGCCAAGATTCTCAGTTGTTTATCATTTACGAGAAGATTTTTAGCACCAGAAGTAAACGAATATCTATTGCTAATCCCACCAAGCTTGAGGAGGTTCTTATCGACCATCAGCTTACAACGTTCTGTTTTTAATTGAAACAATTCGCCAGCCCTATATCCTATTAATTTATCGATCGCTTCTTCTCTTTCTGCTGCAACTTCGCTGTAGAGTTGATTTGCACAGGCTATCTTCTCCTGCATCATATTACCTTGTCCTACTATCTCATTTTCGAGAACAGCAGTATCTTCAAGATATTTCGAATAAGCAGTTTTAGCTTGGGAAACTGCATTCATGGCATCCTTAAAGGTATCCTTCAGACTTGAGAACATCTTGTAGAGAGTAATGACCTCATATACCTTGATAGGCAGGTTCCACCACGAGAGGTTCTGCGTCACCACCTGGTTGGTAGAGGCGGTGTTCACGCTCTTTGAGGCATAGTCGTATTGCAGACCTTCCTCCTTGATAGGATCCCAGGAGGTTGGTGCATAGTCGGCTGCCACGATAAAGTTAACGTATTGTGCCCAGTTGGGGTCGTCGATAAATTCCTGATATCGCATGGGAGATACTACGATGCGGAAGTCTGCGGGAATGAAGGATGACTCCAGAAATTTTTCCTTCGTCATCGTTTCCAAATCCTTATCTGTCGGTACGCCGAAGATGTTGTCGCCGGGGATGACATCCTTCGGGCCTAACGTCTCCCAGTGGTCTTCGCCGTCCTCGACATAGTAGTACAAGCGCAGCTCCTTCAGGTTGTCGCAGTGGGCAAAGGCACCGTTCTGGATGACCAACTTCAGGTCGCTGTATGAGTTATCGCTCAGGCCGTTGGTCTGACAGAACTCAATCTCCTTCACCTCCTTGCTCTGGCCGAGGCTCTGTATGTTGAGGGTCTTGTAGTTGTATTGCGAACCGGGGTCGTTGTAGATGCGCATCACGCCGTCGTTCGACTTCAGGTAACTCTCGTCGGCACCGATGACCTGTGTGTACCAGATGTTCTCGCTGCCGTTGCTCAGCAGGCTGGCGCTGGCGAACTGCTGATACTCGGCGTTCCAGTATTTCAGCGTCTCCATCAGGGCATTGTGCCCGGCCTCGTTGTTCTTCAGGGGCTCGCCCTTGCTGTCGCGCCAGTAGCTGTAAACGGCGCCTTCCACCTTCATGTCCTCCACCTTGGCGGCGTAGATGTTGAAGCGGGTGTAGAAAGGACTCCATCTCGCGTCGTTTATGAAACTCTGATAGGTTGCGGGGGCCACGCAGATCTTGGCGTCGGTGCCCTTGAAGGCGTCGTCGGCGATTGTCACACCTGTATTGGCATCGAGGGATTCCCATTGGTCGGTCCACTCATTCCTGTATACCATCACCAGTTCCTCGAGGCCGGAGTTCTTGAACGCCTCCTCCTGGATAGCGACGTCAAGGGGTGTTTTGCAGTCACCCCTATACATCATTTCTCTGTTGCTCACGAACATGATGCGTTTCAGTTGCTTCACGTTCTCGAAGGCATGGGGGCGGATTGCGAAAAGGTGGGTGTGTTCCCAAATATCTGAGGTAATGTCGTTGTAGATGATGGTGCCCTCGTAATTCTTGTCATTAAACATCCAACCCTCACGGTAGAAGCATTGGAGGTCACCGTCATCGGCATCGCAGCTCCATACCACCGTAATCCAGTTCTTCGTTCCTTCGATGTCGTAGATAAAACACTCACCATCGTCGTCGAACTGATAGTTGCGGGCCTCACGGAGCGAATCGCTCATAAAGAGCTGGTAGTCGCGGGTGGAGAGGTAGCGGTAGTTGATGCCAGATAGCTTACGCATGCTCTGTACCGGCTCGGGCATCGACGTGGCAATGCCTATTGAAGGCTGACGACGCACGTCGCTGATGGTGTGTACGCCATTGGTCGTCCAGGGGTCGCTCAGGAATGCACCTTCTGCCACCCAGTGGTCGAACGGTGTGCCCTCGGGCACCGTCAGCTCCACCTGCGCGCCGGAGGTGTAGTAGCCCTTGCCGTTGTACGTCTTCTTGGGTTCACCGAGGATGGTGACCGTGCAGCCCTCGGGCACCCTGACCTTCGTGAACATGCCCCTGCCCTGCACGATACCCATCACAGCTGTGTAGTAGCACTCATTGAAGGTGCACTCCACACCCGGCGCCGTGCGCACCAGTGTGGCACACTCGCTGCTGACAGGAGTCTCTACAGGGTCGAAAATGCAGTTCTTGAAGGCGATGGGCCGGTTGGTGTAGCCCACGAGTCCGCTGCTGCGGGTGGCCCAGCCTATGATGCGGCCCGTGAACGTGCAGCCGTTGACGGCAATGTCGGCAGTGCAGGTCGGGTTCACATTGCCCACGATGCCGGCAAAGCTGGCATCGTTGACGAGGTTGCTGTTGGCATACAGCAGACTGCTCACATGGCAGTCGGAGATGGTTGTCGGTGTGTCACCGTCGATCATGGAGGCGATGCCCGCCGCATGCATTTGGCTGCTGTAGACAGCTCCCGTCACATTGAGGTGGCGGACGGTGGCACCGTCTATACGGATGAACGGTGCGCAATAGTGGTTCACGAACACCGGGCCCTCCTGTTTCAATTCGCCCGCATTGTAGGTCAGCGTGCGGCCGTCGCCGTCGAAAGTGCCGCTGAAGGGTTTTGAGTCGCTGCCCACACTGATGCCGTCGGCATCGATATCGGCAGTCATACGGAAATACTTGCCGCTGTAGGTGCTGCCGCCGGCGACGTCGTCGGCGAGCTGCTTCCAGTCGGCTGTGGTCTTGATCAGATAGGGGGCGGTGACGGTTCCGCTACCGTCCCATGCCCATACTGTCTGCCCCAGCAGGAGCAGAAGACTCATGATACAAAAGAGCTTGTGCTTCATTTGCCTGTAGAATTAAGGTTTTATTTTTCAAGGTATGTCTGGCAAATCAGGTGGGCATGCTTTAAGGTTACGCTATGCCTCGTTTATCCATAGAATGAATGTCGCGCAAAGGTATACATTATTTTTGGAAATAAGGAATTTTTGGGGGGATTTTTTTGGTGGGGAGGTCAACGCCCCCTGACCCCCTCTAATCTTAGTGGGGGCGCTGATATGTAGTGGGGATGGGGGATTTTGGGGTGTTTTTCTCGCATTGCAAATGCTGGTGTTCGGGACTGTCGAATTGCAAATCCGACAGTCCCGAACACCCACCTTAAGGAAATATACTTTTACCAGTTGTTGACCAAGACTGAACCTAAAAATTTCGCGCAGGTTGCTACATGTCCAGTTGTTCCATAGCCGCTTGTGAAGATTTCAACCTTGTCGCCGAATGCGTCCTTCACGGCCTGCGCATTTTCAAATGGCACCACATCGTCTTCTTCACTATGATAGAGTTTGATCTTGTGTGTCGGTGTCCAGCCTGAGATGACTTCCTGATCCTTTAAGCATTTCATCAGAGCCTTGTACATTTCACTGTTTTTATCCTGGACTTCATCGCTCAACAAATCAGTGATTTCGATTTCCAAGATTTTGACAGCCCCATCTGAAAACGACGGTGAGTACCAAGTAAATAGCTTGTTGTTGATATCAGTTAAGGTGTATTTCTTGCTGCTTATCATTTCATCTATCTCTTCCTTATGGTTTTTAACGTAGTCTTTGCTATAGAATTCTTCTTCTTTCCATTTGCCGAGAATTTCGGGATAAGCCTCCTTCATGGCCTTGATGGTGAGTGGGAATACGCAGGGTAAACTATGTTTGACATGCTCGAAATATTTCTCGAATGTCAGACCTGGATCGTACGGACCTGCGCAACAGTAAGAGTAGTCAAAATTCCAATTGTTGGCGAAATCGAGGTGCTGATCAAGCCATTTGTGTATGGCGAGGGCATTACCGCCTCCCTGTGAGGCACCTACCACGTACATCTTCCAATCGCTCTCCATGCTCGCATCAGCGTTATCCTTGAATACCTTGTATCCAGCTTCCAGCGCATCGATGCTGTTTTGCGCGCATAATTTTTGATTGATGTAGGGATGGAGGCGATCCACTGTTTGACCATAACCTATGTAGTCGGGCATTATCACCAGATTGTCACCACAGATAGACATGGCCTCAGGAGTATGAGTTTGAGTGGGACATTCATCGTTTGAGCATATGGTGTAGTGCGGGCAAAGCACGATATAGTCAGGATCCAAATCATATGTTCCAAAGAACCAATAAGTTCCCCAGTAGACGCGTGCTGAGAGTAAAATTCTGTTTCCATACGCGTCTTTGCTGTAATATGTATAGTTAATTGACCGATATCCCATGGCTAATCCGTTGGAACCAAGCTCGGCGGCTAATTTGTCAGACAAAGCTTGCTGTTTCTTGCGGAAATTTCGAATAAGTTCCTCTTTACCCTCGTCGCCATTGGCTCCATCCTTACCAAAG
The DNA here is from genome assembly GCA_905235975.1 of uncultured Prevotella sp. Taxonomy (GTDB): domain Bacteria; phylum Bacteroidota; class Bacteroidia; order Bacteroidales; family Bacteroidaceae; genus Prevotella. The sequence continues at coordinate 108 of CAJONT010000309.1, read as the reverse complement.
ACGGCTTCAATAAACTCTTCTGTGGTGAGAGTCTCATCTGATACAATCTCATATTTCACATCTTCGCCAACGTGCGGCCCTATTACATCCTTCTCGTTGGTCTCGATT
>CAJONT010000308.1 GCA_905235975.1 uncultured Prevotella sp. | reverse complement strand
CTTCTTGTGTGCAAAGTTAAGATTTTTTTTGAAATCTACCCAAAATGCCGCCCCAAAATATTTTAGGGGCAGCCCTCCGATTATTCCGATTACTCCGATTACTCCGATTACTCCGATTCCTCCGAATACTCCGAATACTCCGAATACTCCGAATACTCCGACAAAAAAACCGATAATGGCATCAGCCATTACCGGTTTTTAAGAAGTGGTACCTCCAGGAATCGAACCGGGGACACACGGATTTTCAGTCCGATGCTCTACCAACTGAGCTAAGGCACCATTTTTCGGCTGCAAAGGTAAGCATTTCTTTTATTTCAGGAAAAAAACGGCCGCTAAAAAGGAGAAAATTAATCTTTGTTAACACTTCATCTTGCTCATCGCGCCTTTTCTCCCTCTATAAATGATGTCTGGCCATCGGCAGCCGCTATTCCTCTTCGCCGTGGTCCGACAGCATCGACTGGAGATAGAAGGCCTTGTCCACTACAATCTTTGCCGATGGGTCGGTGCCGTTGGGGAAGGTGATTTCGGTATAGCCCTGCTGACTGAGGCCGGTGACCACCTCCTCCTTGCGGAAGCGGTTGTCGCCAAGGCTGACGAACACATAATTGCGGTTGGCGTTCATCACGATGGCTTCGTCGGGCACCGCATTGCAGGTCTGCTCATTGCAGTGGATGACTGCCGACACAAACATATTGGGCAGCAGCGTCACACCTTCGGCGGGGTCGAGGCTGATGTGCACGGAGGCCGACTTCGAGTCGTTGTCGATGGCGGCAGTGATGAACGACACCTTGCCGGTGAGGTGCGTGGCAGCTTCGTCAGACAGCTGAAGGGTCACTTTCTGTCCGAGGTTGATGCGGGAGATGTCTCTCTCAAACACATTGATGTCGGCATGCAGCGCCCTGTTGTTGTACACCCTCATGATGACGATTTCGCTGTCAAGATAGCTTCCTGTGCTGATGAGAATCTCACCCACGACGCCGTTGATGGGGGAGTTCACGGGTACGGTGTTGGTAAAGTGCCCCTGTGCCACCTGCTGACTGCTGATGCCTAATTGTTCCATCTGCAGCCGAAGTCCTCTTTCCGTGACGCTGGCCATGTCGAGTTCTGCCTTGGCCTGCTCAAGGTTTTTCTCTATGCCTGCCCCCTCGGCACGCAGGTTCTGCTGGCGCTGCCAGGTCTGCTTGGCCAAGGAGAGCTGCCGTGTGGCAATGAGATAGTCTTTCTGCAAGGCCATAATCTCCGTGTTCTCCACCAGTGCCAGTGTCTGGCCCGCATGCACCACCTGGCCTTCCTTCACCAAGATGCGCTTGGTGACGCCCGCCACAAGCGAGGTCACTTCGGCCCTGTCTTGCGGCGACAGTTTCAGTGTGCCCGTGGCGCTGATGGTGCCGGCAAGCTGTCGCTTTTCGATGCTGCCCACTTTGATGCCTATGGTGTGCATCTGTTGCTCGGTCAGTTCCACTACGTTCTCCTCGGTCGTGTCGTGCGTCTCTTCTTCTGTCTGCTTCACTTCGCCCTTGCATGAAAAGAGGAGCAGCGCGAGGGCTATGACGGTATATTGAATCTTTTTCATGTGCGATTATATTCCCTTGATGAAATTCAGTTTGATGATGGCTTGGTTCAGCACATCGATGGCCTTGGCGTTGGCCAGTTCGGTGGCGAGAGCCGTCGAGAGGTTCTGTATGTGCTCTACATAGGTGATTTCTCCTGCCTCATATTCCACGCACGACAGGCGGCGCATCTCCTGTGCCGACGGCAGTCCATCGGCTTGGTAATATTCGTACGACTTCCTGGCCGTCTCCACGGCATTCTGGGCTATCAGCAGTTCCGTGCCTGTCTGTCGCTCTGCCTGTTCCTTCTTTGTCCGTGCGATGTCCACGTCCATCTGGGCGGCGGCCCGCTTGGCCTTCTGCGAACCGTAGAAGAGCGGGAAAGCCACGCCCACCTCAAAGCCCATCCAGTTGCCTTTGTCAAAGCGCGACCTGTCCACGTCGTAGGGGTTCATGCCGGAGATGACCAACTGCTGGCGCACGCCGATGTTGAACGAGGGCAGCATGCCCTGGCGCACGTAGCCCAGTTCCCGTTCGCTGAGCACGCGCTCACTCTCAGAGAGCTGTCCTATCGGGGTGCTCTCAAACGAGTAGGTGCCCGTGGCGGCCTCTATGCACAGGTAGTCGTCGGTGGGCACGATGGGTTCCGTGGTGTTCATCAGCTGTTGCAGCAGCAGGGTGGCAGCGGCTTTTCCTTCCTGAGCCTCTCGCAGACTGAGGCTGTTCTCATCCTTCAACCGCTGGGCGTTCATCTGCTCCAGTCGGTTGGTCTCCCCGTTCTTGAAACGGATGCCGGCAGTGTGAACGAATGTGTCGAGCAAGGAGTCGTTCTTGCTGAGCAGTGCCACGGTGTGCTGCCAGTACAGCAGTGTGCTGTAGGCCGCTGCCACATCCCTCGTCAGTTCGCTCTCAGTGAGTCGGCGGCGGCTCTCTTCCACCTGCGACTCGGCCTTCAGCACCTTGTGCCGTGAACTGTAGACCGTGGGGAAGTCGATCTTCTGCGAGAGCGTGAGCGCATTGTCGGGACTGCCACCCGAGGTGGGGTCTTGCGAGAGCGACAGCTCGGTAGGCTCCATCTCGAAGTAGGTGCCTTCCATCCTTTTGGCACGCTGCACCTGCAGGTCGGCCATCCTCACGCCTGTGTTGTGGTCGAGGGCGGTCTTTATGCACGCTGCCAGCGACTGGGCTTTGGTGGCCGACAGGCAGCACACGAGGGCGGTCATCGTAATGAATTGTCTTTTCATCCTTCTGTTGTTGATATGGGGGTGGGGGAGTTCTTTTTCGTAAAGATAATGTATATGGAGGGTATCACAAAGAGCGTGAGCAGTGTGGCGGTGAGCAGACCGCCTATGACGACGGTGGCGAGCGGCCGTTGCACCTCGGCACCGTCGCTGTTGGAGAGGGCCATGGGCAGGAAGCCGAACGAGGCTACCAGCGCCGTCATGATGACGGGACGCAGACGGTGGCGGCATCCTTCATAGATGCGCTGGCGCACGTCGGCCACGCCTTGTCGCTCGAGGGCGTTGAACTGCCCCACGAGCACGATGCCGTTGAGCACCGCCACACCGAACAGGGCGATGAAGCCTATACCGGCCGATATGCTCATGGGCATGCCGCGAAGCCACAGGGCGATGATGCCGCCGATGGCGGAAAGCGGGATGGCGGAGGCCACGAAGAGGGTCTCGCGCAGGTTCTTCAGTGTGGCGTAGAGCAGCAGCAGTATCAGTGTCAGCGCCACGGGAATGGCCACCATGAGCCGCTTGGTGGCGCTCTGCAGGTTCTCAAATTCGCCTCCGAAGGTGTAGTGGTAGCCCACGGGCATCTGCATCTCGGCATCCAATATCTGCTGGATGTCCTTCACCGTGGAACTCACGTCGCGCCCCTTCACGTTGAAGCCTACGAAGATGCTGCGTTCGCCGTCTTCGTGCGAGATCTGTGCCGGAGCCTCCTTGAAACTGATAGTGGCCAACTGGCGCAGGGGCACGGACACACCCGATGGCGAGGGCACATAGAGTTCGTCGAAGTTGGACAGGTCGTCGCTGTCGCCCTTGTGTATGCGCAGTACGATGTCGAATTGGCGGTTCTCCTCCGTCACCTTCCCTGCCACCTTTCCGGCGAAGGCCGATTGCAGCACGTCGTTGGCCTGCTGGATGGATATGCCGTATTTGGCCAGCATCTGGCGGTTGTACTCCACTTGCAACTGCGGCAGTCCGTTCACCTTCTCCACGTAGGGGCTGCCCACGCCGTCTACGTCTTCTATCAGGCGCTTCACCTTGTCGGCCAGTTCGGCGAGCGTCTCGGTGTCGCTGCCGTATATCTTCACTGCCACATCCTGGCGGATACCGGTAATCAGTTCGTTGTTGCGCATCTGGATGGGCTGCGACATCTCCACGTCGAGACCTGGAATCACGCCAAGGGCCTCTTCCATCTTCTCCTGCATCTCGTTCTTCGTCTTCGCCGAAGTCCACTGTGCCTTCGGTGTCAGGGCTATGAGCATGTCGGCGCGTTCCACAGGCATCGGGTCGGTGGGTATCTCTGCCGAGCCGATACGTGTCACCGCCTGCTTGATTTCAGGGAAAGCCTCCTTCAGTATCTGCTCGGCCTTGGTGCAGGTCTCCACCATCTGGGTGAGCGAGGTGCCCTGCGCCATGCTGATTTCCGCAGCGAAGTCTCCTTCTTCGAGCGAGGGGATGAATTCGGCACCCAACCTTGTCATCAGCAGCAGCGAGGCGGCAAAGAGCAATACCATCGAAGCTATCACCGTCTTGCCGTGGTTCAGGCATTTGGTCACTAAGGGCAGGTACCACGACTCCAACCGCCTCATGGCACCTGTGCTGAACCGCATGGTGGCATCCTCCAATTTGCGCATCAGGGGAGTGGTCGTAGGACGCTTTAGCATGACAGCCGACATCATCGGGATGTAGGTCAGGGAGAGGATGAAGGCACCGAGGATGGCGAAGAAGATGGTCATGGCCATGGGGCGGAACATCTTGCCCTCAATGCCCACAAGCGTCATCATCGGCAGGTAGACAATCATGATGATAATCTCGCCGAAGGCGGCCGACTGCCTGATGCGGCTCGACGACTCATACACCAAGGTGTCGAAGTCTTGTCGCTGACTGTCGCCCGATGCAGCCATCCTCGCCACTACAGCCTCCACGATGATGACGGCACCGTCTACGATGATGCCGAAATCGATGGCACCGAGGCTCATCAGGTTGCCGCTCACGCCGAACACCCTCATCATGCCGAAGGCGAACAGCATGGCGAGCGGGATGACGGATGCCACCACCAGTCCGGCGCGGTAGTTGCCTAAGAAGAGCACGAGAATGAAGATGACGATGAGACCGCCTTCCGTCAGGTTGCGTGCTATCGTCTTTGTCACGCGGTCCACCAGTTGTGTGCGGTCGATGAACGGTTCTATGACCACGCCTTCAGGCAGGCTCTTGCGGATGTCGTCCATCCGTCCCTTCACGTGGCTGATTACCTCTTGGAAGTTTTCTCCCTTCAGCATCAGCGTGATGCCGGCCACCACCTCTCCCTCGCCGTTGCGGGTCACCGCGCCGTAGCGTGTGGCGTGGCCGAAGTGTACGTGTGCCACGTCGCCCACGAGCACAGGCACCCTGTCCTGCGTCTTCACCACGATTTTTTCTATGTCGTCGAGTGTTTTCACTAAGCCCAGACCGCGTATGTAGTATTGGTTGGAGAGGTGCTCTATATAACCGCCGCCGGTGTTCTCGTTGTTCTCGTTCAGGGCGTCGTACAGTTCGCCGATGGTCACTCCCATGGCGTTGAGCCGCTCAAGGTTGATGTCCACCTCATACTGTTTGACGAAACCGCCCCAGCCGCTCACCTCGGCGATGCCGGGTGTGCCCGACAACTGCTTCCGCACAATCCAGTCCTGTATGGTGCGCAGGTCGGTGAGGGTGTATTTGTCTTCATACCCCTTTTCGGCGCGTATCGTATAGTGGTAGATTTCGCCCAATCCCGTCGAGATGGGGGCCAGTTCCACGTCCACATTCTTCGGCAGCTTCTCCTTGACGGCTCCCAACTGCTGGTTGATTAGTTCGCGTGCCCAGTAGTTGTCGGCACCGTCGTCGAAGACCATTGTGATGACGGCCATGCCGCTGCGGCTGATGCTCCTGCGCTCCTGCACCCTGGGTATGTTGGCGAGTGCCGTCTCTATGGGCATGGTGACGTTTTGCTCCATCTCTTCAGCACCTGTCGACTGCGAGGTGACGATGATCTGTACCTGGTTGTTGGTGATGTCGGGTGTGGAGTCGAAGGGCAGGTGCACAAGTGCCCACACGCCCCATGCCACCAATGCTATGGTAAAGACCCCTACCACCAGCTTGTTCTCTATGGAGAATTT
>CAJONT010000307.1 GCA_905235975.1 uncultured Prevotella sp. | reverse complement strand
GTAGCCCGCTACACGCCTTCTGAAACTTACACTTTGCCCTCGACTAAAAGACAAAAATCGCCTCGACATAATTAATAGAACCCACCTGAAATGAGATTGTTGAATCATTCCGGCGCATCCTCGGGTTCGTCGATGAGTTCGTAATCGCCCGTGATTTGCAGTCGCCGCAGTTCGTTAAACAGTTTGATACAAGCCCAGGCATCGGTGGCGGCATACTTTTTCTGTGCATCGGAGAGCACGTCAGCCTCCCAGTTGGACAATTGTTGGCTCTTGCTTATCTTTCGCCCGAAGAGGTTGGCATAGAGTTTCTGCAGCGACCTGTCTTCGATGCCGATTTCGGCCACATGTTCCTGTATGTCGAAGAAGTAGCCCGGAACGAAGTGTCTTCTTCTTTGCAGCGATATGATGTCGTCGTGCAGTGAGAGCCCCACCTTGAGCACGGTCTGGTCTTCAAGCAGTCGGACGATGTCTTGTGTGATTTGAGTGCGGTTGAGTCGGAAGAGGAAACAGATATTGGGTGTGGACACCTGCAGCAGTGCGACCCTGTTTTGGTGTCCCTTTTTGAAGGAAGGTCTTGTTTCGGTATCGATACCGAGGATATCCTGTTCGAGGAGGTAATCGACCGCCTTTCTTGTTTCGCCCTCGGTCATGATTACGACAATACGTCCTCCGAAGACATCCTTTGGAAGGGATGAAATCAAGCGTCGGTCGAATTTTCTATGTAATAACGAGGGCATTTTTTTGACTTTAGATTTTAGGTGCCGACCTTTGATTCTATACAGAAACGCTCGGCTGCAGGCAATGTTTTCACAGTGTATCTTTCCACCTACCTTAACAATATGCAAAATTAGAAAAAAACTCTGAAAAAGGCACTATTTCGATAAAATTTCCGTAATTTTGCATTAAAAATAGCGAGAAAATAACGAAATGGTCCAAAAGAATCAATATAAGAGCGTGAAACGTAAGTCTATTTCCGAGGTTTTGGGTCTGAACTTACTGTTTGACGAACGCGTAGGCTTTGTAGCAGGTTTGATTGTGCTGCTGTCGGCAGTGGTGCTGCTGATAGCCTTTATATCCTATTTCACCTCAGGTCCCGCCGACCAGAGTCTGGTATTAGACCTTCAGGCGGGTGAACTGCGAAACGAAGCACATGCATTCCGCAACACATGCGGTTCGGTAGGCGCCTTGCTGTCACATATTTTCATAGCCCGCGGTTTCGGGCTTGCCGCCTTTGCCATCCCCCTTTTCCTCATCCTGATGGGTCTGCGCATGACACGCGCCTACAAGAAAATCAATCTGCTGAAATGCCTGTTCGGTCTCGTCATTGTGATGGTATGGTGCTCGGTGGCGTTTGCCAAGTTTCTGTCCCCCCTGTTTGAGAATGCCATTTTCAACCCCGGCGGCGACCACGGTCTGTACTGCTGTCAGCAGATAGAGAACATGATAGGTGCGCCCGGCCTGATAGCCATTCTTGTATTGGTGGCCATTGCGTTTCTGTGTGCCCTCACCTCACAGACGGTGATATGGGTGCGCAACATCCTCGACCCCCTGCGCATCGTTCGCAAGATACCCTTCTCCATCACCAACAATGAGCCCGCCTTGGCCTTCGCCGGGGCAGGAGGCAGCGACGATGCCTACGATGAACCAACGGCATCCCACACCATGGTGTTCAAGGGCAAAGACTTAGAAGCGGAAGAGGAGAAGAAGGAAGAAGAGGTGAAGCCGCATGAGCAGGGCACGGGGCGCATCAGTGCCCCCCGCAAGGCACCCAAGGATCCCGAAATGGAAGTGACGGTAGGCACCGAAGACGAGAAGGCTCACGGCCAGACGGTGGGCGGCAGCGACACGGGCAGTGCCCCCATCAATCCCTTAGAGCCCTTCACTCGCTACAAATATCCCACGCTCGACCTGCTTACGCGCTATGACAACGACGGCATGCCCGACATAGACGAGGCCGAGCAGATGGCCAACAAGAACCAGATAGTGCGTGTGCTGCGCAGTTTCGGTGTGGAAATCAACGAGATAAAGGCCACTGTGGGTCCCACCATCACCCTTTATGAGATTACGCCCGCCGAGGGTGTGCGCATCTCGCGCATCCGCAACCTTGAGGACGACATTGCCCTGAGCCTTGCCGCCCTCGGCATCCGCATCATCGCGCCCATTCCCGGCAAGGGCACCATCGGTATTGAAGTGCCCAATGCCAACCCCAACATTGTGTCGATGCGCAGCATCCTGAACTCGCGCAAGTTCCAGGAGAGCAAGATGGAGCTTCCCATCGCCTTGGGCAAGACCATTACCAACGAGGTGTTCATGGTGGACCTTGCCAAGATACCCCACTTGCTCGTAGCCGGTGCCACGGGACAGGGAAAGTCGGTGGGTCTGAACTGTATCATCAACTCGCTGCTCTACAAGAAGCACCCCAACGAGCTGAAGTTTGTGCTGATAGACCCCAAGAAGGTGGAATTCAACGTATACGGTCCGATAGCCGACCACTTCATGGCCACTGTGGACGACGATGACGAGCCCATCATCACGGATGTGTCGAAGGTGGTGCGCACGCTGAAGAGCCTGTGCCTGCTCATGGACACACGCTATGACCTGCTGAAGAAAGCCGGTGCCCGCAACATAAAAGAGTACAACCGCAAGTTCCTGAACCGTCAGCTCCGCCTGACCGACGGCCATGACTACATGCCCTATATCGTGGTGGTGATAGACGAGTTCGGCGACCTCATCCTCACGGCGGGCAAGGAAATAGAGCTACCCATCACGCGCATCGCCCAGTTGGCGCGTGCCGTGGGCATCCACATGGTGATAGCCACCCAGCGCCCCACGACGAGCATCATCACCGGCAACATCAAAGCCAACTTCCCCGGCCGCATGGCCTTCAAGGTGAGTTCGATGATAGACTCTCGCACCATCCTGGACCGTCCCGGCGCCAACCAGCTTGTGGGCCGCGGCGACATGCTCTTCCTGAACAGCAATGAGCCGGTGCGTGTGCAGTGCGCCTTCATCGACACCCCCGAGGTGGAGAACGTGAACCACTACATCCAGGAGCAGTCGGGTCCACAGCATCCGATGGAGCTACCGGAACCTGCCACCGAAGAGGCCAGCCCCAGCGGCGACTTCAACGAGGCCGGCAGCGACAACCTGGACCCCATCTTCGTGCAGGCCGCCGCTCATGTGGTGGCCACGCAGCAAGGGTCGACGAGTATGATACAGCGGCGTTTCTCGATAGGCTACAACCGTGCCGGCCGCCTCATGGACCAGCTCGAAAAGGCCGGCGTTGTGGGTGCCGCCCAGGGCAGCAAGCCCCGCGAGGTGCTCATCCAAGACCCCAACAGTCTGGAAGACCTGCTGAACAAACTGCGCACCGGCGGCGCATAGCCCCCTCTATCATAGACCAACCGCATTAAGCAAAAACGCAAACAGAAAACATCATGAAAAGAAGGATAACCCAAATCCTGATGGCGGCACTCTGCCTACTGGCCGTCACAGGTGTGCAGGCACAGACCAACAACGCCCGCAGCATATTGGACAAAGTGGCGAAGAACGTGAACAACCCCAGTGGAGCCCAGGCCAGTTTCAAGATACAGGGCGAGGGCATCTCCTCGTCGGGCACCATCGCCATCAAGGGCAACAAGTTCCGCGCCACCACCCCGGAGGGTGTGGTATGGTTTGACGGCAAGACCCAGTGGACCTACATGAAATCGAGCGAAGAGGTGAACGTGAGCACCCCCGACCCCAAGCAACAGGCCCGCATGAACCCCTACTACTTCATCTCGCTATACAAGAAAGGTTACGCGATGACATCGAAGAATGTCTCGTCGGGTTATGAGGTGCATCTGACCGCCCAGACGAAGAACCAGCCGATGCAAGAGATCTACATCACGGTGAGCAAGGGCTACCTGCCCACGAAGGTGCGTTTCCTCCAGAAGGGCAAGTGGACCACCATCACGGTGAGCGACTTCAAGGCCTCGAAACAGAGCGACAGCAGTTTCACCTTCCGTGAGAAAGACTATCCCAATGCAGAGGTCATCGACCTGAGGTAACCCCCAACAAAAGAACCATGAAAAAAATAGAACTGATAATGACGCTTCGCCGCCATCAGCGCATGTCGGAGAAGCGCAGTGTGATGTGGACACAGAACCGTGCCGCGAAAGCCTTCCTCTACTTCGGCTTTGTGATGATGATGCTGTATTTGATGTTTCTCGCGGTGTTGCTCTCACTCGGGGTGAACAACAGTGAGACGACCACACCCTTTGAGCTTATATTCGGACTGATGCCGTTTATCATGGCGACAGACTTCTTCTTCCGCTTGACCACGCAGCAGACCCCGTCGCAGCTCATCAAGCCCTACATCCTGCTCCCCATGCCCAAGCACACGTGCATAGACAGCTTCATCATCTCGTCGCTCACAAGCTGGGGCAATCTCATCTGGATGGCCCTCTTCGCCCCCTATGCGCTGATGTCGGTTGTGTTCAGCATGGGCATCGGCATGGCACTGATATTCCTTCTGGCCCTCTACCTGCTCATTCTGACGTTCAACCAGTGGTATATGCTGGCACGCGGTCTGATAAACCGCAACTACCTGTGGTGGCTATTGCCGCTGGGGGTGTTTGCCCTCATATTCTCGCCGTGGTACATAGGGCGCAATGCCAGTTTCGACACCTTCTGCGACACCTATGCGCAGATAGGCACCTGGTTGGAGCTCTACCCATGGGCAGTGATAGCAGCTATCGTGTGTGTGCTGGCGCTGCTCTTCATGGCGAACCGCGAACTGCAGTACCATTCTGTGTATGCCGAGCTTGCCAAGGTGAAACAGACGCGCCTGAAGCACGTGAGCGAGATAAAGAGTCTGGACCGTTTCGGCGAGGTGGGTGAATATATCAAACTTGAGATAAAGAGCATCATGCGCAACATGAACTGCCGGAAGGCCTTCTTGTCAGGCATCGTGTTTGTGACAATGTTCAGCTGCCTCATCTCGTTTACCAATGTGTACGACAATCCGAGCATGAAGGTGTGGCTTGTGCTGTACAACTTCTCGATATTCGGCACGATGCTCCTCTCTCGCGTGATGAGTTTCGAGGGCAACTACATCGACTGCCTGATGACGCACAAGGAGAACATCCTCTCGCTCTTCACCGCCAAATACTATCTTTACAGCAGTTTGCTGCTGTTGCCGCTGTTGCTGATGATTCCCATTGTGGTGATGGGCAAGGGTTCACCCCTTATGCTGCTTTCGCTCATGTTGTTTGTGGGGGGTGCCGTGTACTGCGTGCTCTTCATCCTTGTGATTTTCAACAAGCAGACGGTGCCGCTGAACACGAAATTCATCGGCAAGGGCAGCATGCAGACGAACTACATGCAGCTGGTCATCACATTCGGCATATACATCGTGCCGCTGGTCGTTGTATCGGTTCTGAAACTATTCATAAGCGAGAATGCCACGTTTGGCGTGTTGGCTGCTATCGGCATAGGTTTCATTGCGACCCACAAGCTATGGCTGCGCTGGATATACGGACTGTTCATGCGTCGCCGGTATGAGAACATGGAGGGTCTGCGCGCTACACGATAATACAAGTGTAAGACAATATTGCCGGCCTCTGCTGCACCCGAAATAGGAGTCGCCTACGGCGAGAAATCTTATAAAGCTTTATAAGATTTGTAAGAATTCTGAAAGCGGCGCGCTCCTATTTCAAAAAAAATGCCTATCTTCGCAGTTGGAAACAAGACAAGCTGTCATCATGGGTATTTATATCAACGTAGGAAATGAGGGATTCCGTTCCTCACGCAAGCGGGAATACATCGATAAATCAGGGCTTATCGCCTTGGTCAACGACACACTATTCTCTGAATGGCGCTTCAGTTGCGTCACCCGCTGCCGCCGCTTCGGCAAGTCGATGGCGGCCAAGATGCTATGCGCCTACTATGACCACTCTTGCGACTCGCGCAGTCTCTTCGCCGACCTCGAGATTGCCAGTCATCCGTCGTTTGAGGAGCATCTCAACAAATACCCCGTCATCTATCTGGATATCTCAGATTTTGTCACGAGGTTCAAGGATGACAGCATCATAGAGCATCTCGATGAGGAGCTACGGGCAGAAATCCATGAGGCATACCCTGACATCCCCCAGAAAGACGGCGACGACCTGATGGCCCTCCTCATCCGCGTCGCTGCCGCCACAGGCGAGCGTTTCATTTTCATCATCGACGAGTGGGACGCCATCTGTCGTGAGTTCCCAATCGGCAAGTCGGCCATGGACCATTACGTCGACTGGCTGCGGCGGATGTTCAAAGGAGGCAGCACCATGAAGGTGTTCGCCGGTGTCTATCTGACGGGGATTTTGCCGATTAAGAAGTATAAGACAGAGTCGGCCATGAACAACTTTACTGAGTACTCAATGGTCACTCCGAGACGTATGGCACACTATTTTGGTTTTACCAAAGACGAAGTGCGCATGCTGGCTGACCGTCATGGCATGGACTCCGACGATCTGGAGAAATGGTATGACGGCTATCAGATTGGCAGTGAGCCATCGATGTTCAACCCCAACTCCGTGATGCAAGCCATCGACAACCAATGGTGCGAGAGCTACTGGGCAGCAACAGGTGCATTTGACACCGTGGCCCACTACATCCAGATGAACTATGAGGGTCTGAAGGACGACATTATAAGGATGCTGGCCGGAGGGCGGTGCCAGGTAGATCCCACTGGTTTCCAGAATGACATGTCGGTGGTGCGCAACCGCGATGATGTGCTCACCGTGCTCATCCACTTGGGCTACCTAAGCTATGACCGCCGCGAGAAGGAATGCTACATCCCCAACCGCGAGGTGGCAGGCGAGATGGTGAATGCCGTGAAGCGAAACAACTGGACACCTGTGGTGGATGCCCTGGAGCAGTCGAAGGCACTGCTCCGTGCTACTCTTGAGGGCGACTGCGAGGCGGTGGCGCGTGGCGTGGATGCAGCGCATGATGAAAATACGAGCATCCTCTCCTACAACAACGAGAACTCGCTGGCCTGCGTGCTCTCCATCGCCTATTACTACGCCCGCAACGACTATGTCATCCACAGGGAGCTCGCCTCAGGGAAGGGTTTTGCCGACCTTGTTCTCATCCCGCGCAAGAACGTGAACGTGGATTCGCCCGCTATCATCCTGGAGCTGAAATACAACAAGGATGCTGACGGTGCCATCGCTCAGATCCACCGCAAGCAATACCCGGCCAAGGTGGCACAACATACCTACAACCTCCTGCTCGTGGGCATCAACTACGACCGACAGGCCAAGACACATGAATGCCGGATGGAATGGGTGAAAAGTGAAGGATGACACTTTTGCAACCTAAGTGATAATTTGAGGGTTGAGGGTTAGGCGTTAAAGGCAGGACAGGGATATGGGGTTTCGGATTGCAAATCCTTATATTCAGCTCATCGGGATTTGTAATCCCGATGAGCTGATGCTTTTGTGGAGGTGGGAGGTGGGGACGGCGCGGGAAAACCGCGCCGCACACTGGGGGAGACGGGGTGGTTTTGGGGGCTGCTGATATGCTGTGGTAAGGGGTGATATGGAGGTTTTTACAATGGGCTGTTCTTGTGGCAGCGAGGGATTTTCTTGTTTATGATACACAAAAAAGGGTATGCGCTTGCATACCCTTTTTGTGGCGGTGCGTACGGGACTCGAACCCGTGACCTCCTGCGTGACAGGCAGGCATTCTAACCAGGCTGAACTAACGCACC